>CAZSGS010000283.1:2364-3898 GCA_964606365.1 uncultured Wenzhouxiangella sp.
CTGGCCGAAGATGTCGATGCGTTGCCGTTACAGCGTTCGAGGATCGACGCAAAGGTGCACGGGTAGCCTGTATCCTCGTACTCGTGGGGCTGGTGAACATCCCCATCATCCATTTCTCGGTGGAATGGTGGACCACGCTGCACCAGGGCGCGACGATTCGACTGCTCGGCGAGTCGCGCATGCACCCGAGCATGCTCCCGCCGCTGGTCTGGATGACCGTCGGCGTCAAGTTGATGTTCGGCGCCGCCCTGCTCGATCGGGCGCGCAATGATCTCATCGACCAGGATCGGCGCAAGAACTGGATTCGCCAGCTCATCGTCAAGAACGCGACCGGAGACAACGCATGATCCCGCAACTGGATTACGCCTTCTATGTCTGGACCAGCTACGGCCTTTTCGCCGTGATCATGGCCTGGCAGTTCCTTCAGCCACGACTGCGCAGGCGTCGCATTCTCGCCGAACTGCGCGAGGAAAACGCACTGCAGAGCGGAAACTACGATGACCCCGACGCGTAAGAAAAGACTCGCAATCGTTGCACTGATCGTCCTGGGCGTGGGTGCGGCCACGGCCGTGGCCATCACCGCGCTCAACGACAACATGCTCTACTTCGTCAGCCCCACCGACGTTCAGGCGGCCGCCGCGCCCCAGGACAGGCAGATTCGCCTGGGCGGGCTGGTGGCGGCCAACTCGGTCAACCGCGAGCCCGACAGCCTGGCGGTGCAGTTCACCGTCACCGACGGACGCCACGACGTGCCGGTGAGCTTCGAGGGCATTCTCCCCGACCTGTTCCGCGAGGGACAGGGCGTGATCGCCCATGGTCACCTCGACGACACAGGCCACTTTCACGCCAACGAGGTTCTGGCGCGACACGACGAGACGTATATGCCGCCGGAGGTCACAAGATCGCTGGAGGCGGCCGGTCATCCGGCCGAGGCCTCGAAGCAATGAGCGCTGAACTCGGGCAGATCGCGCTGATCCTGGCGCTGGTGCTGGCTGCAGTACTGTCGGTGCTGCCCATGGTCGGCGCCCAGCGCGGCAACGAGGCCCTGATGAAGATGGCCCCGTCCCTGGCCATCGGGCATTTCGTCTTTCTCGCCGGCGCTTTCGCCGCGCTGGCGGTGGCTTTCCTGAAGCACGATTTCACGGTCTCCTACGTGGCCATGCACTCCAACCTGCTGCTGCCCTGGTACTACCGCCTGAGCGCGGTGTGGGGCAGCCACGAGGGATCGCTGCTGCTGTGGATGCTGCTGCTCGGCGGCTGGATGCTGGCGGTGGCCGCCTTCTCGCGTTCGGTACCCAGGGTTTTCACCGCCCGCGTCCTGTCGGTCATGGGCATGATCTCGGTCGGTTTCCTGCTATTCATCCTGTTCACCTCGAACCCCTTCGAGCGCATCCTGCCCGGGCCCATCGACGGTCGCGATCTCAATCCGCTGCTGCAGGACGTGGGCATGATCTTCCATCCGCCGCTCCTCTACATGGGCTACGTCGGTTTCGCGGTGGCATTCGCCTTCGCCATCGCCGGGCTGATCGGCGGC
>CAZSGS010000284.1:0-3598 GCA_964606365.1 uncultured Wenzhouxiangella sp.
GGACCTGCATGCGATCGTAGGGCCCGAGCCGATCGGCGGGCAGGCGGTGCCAGGCGCCCGCGGCGTCGAGCACCGAAGCCGAACCCGGCGCGATTGCCACCACGCGCGGATCGAAATCCGATTCCGGGTCCGGCGCCTTCGGTCGGCGTCGGTCCACCAGCGCGACCCGGTGGCCCGATTGCGCGAGCAGAGCGGCAGCGGTGGCACCGGCGACCCCGCCGCCGGCAACGATGATGTCGTGATCGACCCTCATCGCGCGCGCTCGGCCGCCAGCGAGCTGACCGGCTCGCGAAAGCCCATGGCCGCTCGCACAAGGCGGCGCGAAAGGGCCGGCACGGCGGCATGGGCGAACAGGCCCAGGCCGGTGCCCAGCCGCACAAGGCTCGAAGGGTTGGAAAAGGCGCGCGCCAGGGTGTCGGTGTAGCGTACCGTGGCGGCCTGGTCGTCAAGGCGGTCCGCGAACCAGGCCTCGAGGGTACGCGTGTGGCCCGGGTCTGCGGCTCGCCCGGCATGGTCGACCAGGGCGGCGACATCGCGCAGGCCGAGGTTGAAGCCCTGGGCCGAAACCGGGTGAACGGTGTTGGCGGCGTTGCCCACCAGGGCCACGCGCCGGCCCAGCGGCCGGGGCGTGCGCGTCAGCGCCAGCGGGTAGCTCGCGCGCTTTCCGGGCGAGCTGAAACCGCCGGGCCTGCCGCCGCTGCGCGCCTCGAGCGCCTCGATCAAGGCATCGTCGCCGAGCGCCAGCGCGGTTTCGATTCGGTCGCTCGCGTCGATCCAGACCACGCCCAGGCGCTCCTCGGGCTGCGGCAGGAAGGCCAGTGGCCCGACCGGCGTGAAACGCTCCCAGGCGGTATTGTCCGGCCGGCCGGGGCAGCGGACGTTGAAGATCATGGCCGACTGGCGGTAATCGTGGTGCTCGCTGTCGATACCGGCCAGGCGGCGGACGGTGGAGTTGCTGCCGTCGGCGCCGACCAGCAGCTTGCCGCTCAGGCGGATTCCGCCTTCCAGGTCGACAGCGACTCCGTCCTCGTCCGCGTCGAGGCCCGTCAGCCGCTGAGGGCAGAAGGACTCGATGCCGTCGGTCGACTCGAGGCGCCGCTGCATGGCGCCGCCGAGTTCGCGCGCGACGATGACTGCGCCGAAGCGGTCACAGCCGTGCTCGTTCGAGCGCAAGGTCAGGTGTCCGGGCGCGCCGGCTCGGCCGATCTCGATGCGCTCGAGGGAGCAGCTGACGAGGTCGTCGTCGAGCATGCCCAGGTTGGAGAGGATGTTGAGCGAGGCGGCGTTGACGACCAGCGTGCGGTCGTCGAAACTCGGCCGCGAGTCGGTTTTCGGTTCGAAGGCCTCGACCAGGGCGACGCTGCGCCCGGATCGCGCCAGGCCCACGGCCAGCGCGGAGCCGGCCAGTCCGCCGCCGACGATGATGACGTCGAATTCGTTCATGAGCGCATGAGCGCCTCGATCTCGTCCGGGTCGGTCGGGACGGCCGAGGTCAGGTTCTCCGGTTCGTCGTCGGTGACGCGGATATCGTCCTCGATGCGGATGCCGACGTTGCGGAAGGGCGCCGGGATATCCTCGCCGTCGTCGATGTAGAGCCCCGGCTCGACCGTGGTCACCATGTTCTTCTCGAGCACGCGCGAGAGCTCGTCGATGCGGTAGTCGCCCACGTCGTGCACGTCCATTCCCAGCCAGTGACCGGTCTTGTGCATGTAGAAGCGGCGATAGTGCCCCTCCTGCAGGTTTTCGTCCAGGCTGCCCTGGAGCAGGCCGAGGTCGATCAGGCCCTGGGTGAGCGTCTCCGCGGCAGCCTCGTGGAAGGCCTCGAAGGGCCTGCCCGGGCGGACCTGGTCGATGGCGGCGCGCTGGGCCGCCAGGACCAGCTCGTAGAGTGCGCGCTGCGGCCCCGAGAACTGTCCGCTGACGGGGAAGGTGCGCGAGATATCGGCGGCGTAGCCGTCGAACTCGCAGCCGGCGTCGATCAGCAGAAGGCCGTCGTCGGGCAGCAGCTGGTCGTTGCGGGTGTAGTGCAGCACGCAGGCGTTCTCGCCGCCGGCGACGATGGGCAGGTACGCGGCCGGGCAGGCGTTGCGCGTGAACTCGTAGTGCAGTTCCGCCATGATCTCGGTCTCGTTCATGCCCGGCCTGCAGGCGCGCATCGCGCGCGCGATGGCCGCGGCGGAGGTCTTCGCGGCCCGGCGCATGCAGCGAATCTCGTCGCGCGACTTGATCAGGCGCTGCTCGTGCAGGAGCGGTTCGAGCGCGACGATTTCGCCGGGGGCGTGGTTGCCGCGTTGTTCGGCGCGCAGCCGGTTGCGCCAGCCGATGATGCGCTGATCGAGCTGCACGTCCTTGCCGACCAGGTGGTAGATCCGCTCGCGGTCTCCCATCATGCCCGGCAGGATCTCGTCGAGGTCGCCGATGGGAAAGGCGTCGTCCATGCCCAGTTGTTCGATGGCGCCGTCGAGGCCCAGCCGCGGCCCGTCCCAGCGCTCGCGTTCGGGATCGCGCTCGCGCAGAAACAGGACCTGCTCGCCGCTGTCGCAGCCCGGCCGCAGCACCAGCACCGCCTCGGGTTCGGCGAGCCCGGTCAGGTAGAGGAAATCGCTGTCCTGGCGGTAGGGAAAGAAAGCGTCGCCGTTGCGCAGCCGTTCAGGGGCGGCGGCGAGAATGATCAGGGCCTCAGGCCCCGCTTCTTCCATCAGCCGTCGCCGGCGGCGTGCAAACTCCTCGCTTCGAATCATGGCCTCGTGCCGATCAGTGTTTCGTTGCGCCGGCCCGGCATTCCTCGCGCAGCATCAGTATGGCCACGCGCACGAACTCGACCAGTTCGGTGAAGGCGCCTTCCTCCGACTCCTGGTCGGAATCGGGGTCGGTGGCCGCTCGGGCGATCTGCTCGACCATGCGAAGTGCATCGCCGGCTTCCTCCGAGCGAATCGTCGGCGAGGCGGCGCCGAAGCCGGTCAGAAAGCCGGAGCACCAGTGGGCCAGGCAGCGTGTGCGTTCTTCCAGCGGGCGGTCTTCGGTGGGCAGCAGCAGCTGGAAGTCCATGTTCTCCGAGGCCAGCTCGCCCTTGAGCTGGTTGAGGGCCGGGCCGAGCTGATCGAGTATGCGCTCGGATGTCCAGTCACCCACCTGCAGCGCGGCCAGGTGCGTGGCCAGTTCTCGCTCGTCCTGGTCGGGTTTGCCGCAAATCAGCCCGGTGACCACGGCGTGGGTCTCGGCCACCGATTCGGGGGCGCTGTCGGCGGCCACGGCAAGCAGCCATGCCAGCTTGGATTCCTGTTCGGTCGTCATGAATTCGCGTGCTGCAAGTCAATGCGTCAGTTTATCACCGGCACATTCCCGGAAGCGGGTAGTTGTGATGTGGCTTGGCAAGTTCTATGATTAAGCGCTTGAAAGTTTTCGAAACGGGGACCCGCATGAACTCGCTGGAACAGACCGTGCGCAGCATCGATCACCTGGAGCAGCGCATCAAGGACATGGTCGAGCGCCTGGAGCGCCTCGAAGACGAGAACAGTTCGCTGCTGGCGCGGCAAGAGTCGCTGGTGGCCGAACGCGCCACGCTGGTGCAGCGCAACGAGGAGGCCCGCACCCGGGT
>CAZSGS010000284.1:3608-3893 GCA_964606365.1 uncultured Wenzhouxiangella sp.
ACCCGGGTCGAAGCCATGATCGAGCGCCTCAAGGCGCTGGAAAACGCAGGATAATCCCATGAGCCAGTCTCCGGAACCGGTGACGGTCCGCATCGTCGACCGTGAATATCGCGTGATGTGTACGCCCGACCAGCGTCGCCCGCTGATGGAGTCGGCCTTGTTTCTCGACCAGCAGATGCGCGAGATTCGCGATTCCGGCAAGGTTTCCTCGATGGACAAGATCGCCGTCATGGCGGCGCTCAACCTGGCCGAGGAGGTCCTGAAGTTGCGCCAGCAGATGCACGA
>CAZSGS010000285.1:0-3893 GCA_964606365.1 uncultured Wenzhouxiangella sp.
ATGGACGCAAGGGAAACTCAGAAAAAGAAAGGAGAAGCGCCATGAAACGGTTCACGACGTGCGGCTGGCCGGGGTAGCCGAGCCCGATACCGAACAATCCGGCGACGAACACCATCGACAGCAGCAGGCCGGGCTGATCGACCAGGCGCATCAGCGAGGGATCCTCCAGTGCCTGCAGTCCCGAAAAGAGGCCGGCGGGCCCGCCCACCGCGACCAGTGCCACCGCCGGCAGCACCAGCGCGACGAACAGCATCATCAGCCCCTGCAGGGCGTCGGTCACACTGGCGGCCCAGAAACCGCCCAGAAACACGTAGGCGATCACGATGGCCGCGCCGGTGAGAATCGCGACGGTGGCATCGACCGTCAGCGCCGTGCTGATGGCCGTTCCGGCCGCCTGGAACTGCGAGGCGACATAGAACGTGAAACAGAACAGGACGATGGCGGCGCCGAACGCCCGGATGCGCCGTTCGTTGACCGCGTCCGCGCCCTGCCCGAGAAACTCGACCAGGGTGAGCGAACCATTGTCGTGGCTGGCCGGCTGCAGCCTCGGCGCAATGAATACCCAGTTGATGAAAAAACCCGACCAGATCGCCGGCACCAGCCAGATCGCCTGCAGACCCCATGCGTAGGCCGCGCCGCTCACACCCAGCAGGGTCCACGCCGACGAGGAACTGGCCGAGGCGGACAGCGACGCCACGATCGGGCCCATGCGGCGCCCGGCAAGGTGGAAATCGGCCGTGTCACCGACCTTGCGCTGGGCCCACACACCGATGAGCAGAAGCGCGATCAGGTAGACCATCAGGGTGGCAGCGACCATGGGGTACTCCCTTGCGAATCCAGGACGGCGTCCAATGTAGCAGACCGACGGCCGGGATCAGCCCCCTACGGGTGCGGCAGGATTTCAGAGCCTGTAGGTAAAGCGTACGTAGAGATCGCGGTCCTGCTGCAGGTGGGCAGCGCCGATTCGCCGCTCGATATCCTCGCGAAAGCGCAACCGGATGTCGACGCGCAGCTGGTCCGTGAAATGGTGCTGGTAGCGCACCTCGTAGAGATCGTTGTTGTTGCGGAAGTCGTTGGAGGTCAGCCAGCCCGATTCCGCCCGGCCGTAGACGACGCCCAGGTTGTGCCCCGGCCGGATGTCGAACAGGTTGGCGCTGACCTGGAAGCCGTCGCCGGCCACTTCGTCATGGCCGGCCCCCACCAGCATGACCGACTCACGCGGTGTGTTGAAAGCATGGCCGTACTCACCGGCGAGCACGAATCGCGTCCCGGCCGCGCCGACCGGCCACTCGGCGGCCGCCTTGGCCGTCATGGTCAGGTAATCCTCGCGCCGCGGATCGGACGGGCCGTAGGGCGCCAGCGCGTCGGGAATCCAGTTGAGGCTCAGCATGCGCATCGAAACCGGCCCCCAGGATTCGGTCGAGCGCAAGCCGAGATAGGTACCGAGACGGCTGCCGCTGTCGGAAAAATCGATCGGAACGCGGTAGGTATTGCCGCTACCGCGCCTGTGATTCAGCTGGGCGATGGCGTGGCTTTCCCAGCCACCGCCGAGCTGGCTGCTCCAGTGCACGCCGTCGGTCCAGCCGATGCCGACGTTGGACGAATCGTTGCGATCGAGACTCTTGTCCGGCACCACCGGCAGCTTGAAGCCGGTCTGGAAGCGCCCGATCCGCACCTGGTGGCGACTCGCGTCGTCGGCCCACTGGAAGAAGAACTCGTCGAGGTGGATCTCGCCCGGGCGCGTGCCGGTACCCGCGGCACGATAGCGATCGAACTCGACCGAGTAGTCGTTGCCGTCGGTGGTGACCCATGTGGCCAAGCGAGTGCGGAACAGCCAGTTGTCGGAAAGCGCCCGCCGGGCGAACAGCCTGAAGCGGCCGCGCAGGCTCTCGGCACTGCTTTCTCCGCCGTCTCGGGCGTCTCGCTCGCCGGCGTAGAAACCACTGCGCAAATCGCCGCCGAAATCCCAACCGCCATCTTGCGCATGCACGGTGGATACGAGGCCGAGCACGAGCGCGACCGAACACCACCGCAGTGACAGACCACGGGGCTGTTCAATGGATTCGACGGGATTCATTGGCGCTATCCTCTTTCGACGGATTGTAATACGGTTGAAATATTGCCGTCATACCCTCGTCGCGCTTCTGTCATTCCAACGTCACGGTTCTTCAACAATGATCAAGATGCTGCGACTCAACTCCCTGGTGCTCGGGGGGATACTTGCGCTCAGCGCCGCGTCGATCGCTCGTGCCGGTATCGAGATCGACTCGGTCGCGGGCTTCGACATCGCCTTCAGCGGTCTCGTCCAGTTCGACATCAATCGCTTCGACGAGGACCGAATCGACTACAGCGACGACGAGGATCTGCGGCGCACCGAGCTGGTCCTGGCCGGCGAGCGCGGCGATGTCACCTGGAAGATCGGCTACGACACGACGGGCGAGAAGTACCTGGACAACAGGATCGGCTTCAAGGCCGGCGGAGCGAAAATCACCCTCGGACAATTCAAGCAGCCCAACAGCCTCGAGGAGCTGTCGAGCACCAAGAACAACGACTTCATCGCCAAGGCCATGGCAACCAGCGCATTCGCCGTTTCCCGCAGACTCGGCGGCAGCGCGGCAATCGCCGGGGATGACTGGACGGTGACCGCCAGCCTCTTCGACGGCGAACTGACCGCCGGCAGCGACGCCGGCTCCGGAGCGGCCGCGCGTATGACGTTTGCGCCACTCAACGAGGAGGATCGCACCTTCCACCTGGGCGTGTCCGCCGTTCGGGCCGACCTGCCCGGCAATGCCACCCGCATGCGCCTGAAACCCAATGCCGACCTGGCCGATGTCCGTCCCGTCGATACCGACCGAATCTCCGACGCGAACGAGCAGGACACCTTCGGCGGCGAGTTCTTCTGGACCCGCGGCCCGTTCAAGGTGCAGGGCGAGTACTTCAACTCGTCCATTCGCCGCAACGGCCCGCGCGACGGCGTCGACGCCGATGCCTGGTATGTTTCCACGGTGTGGAACCTGACCGGCGAGTCCTGGGACTATCGCTCCGGTGTCATCCGGACGCCGTCGCCGCAACAGCCCGCATCCGGCATGTGGCAGGCGGGCCTGCGCTACGACCGGGCGGACTTCGACGACGAAGACGTCGGCGGCGGCACCATGCGCGGCCTCACACTGGGCATCAACTATTACTGGCGTTCGAACTGGAAGCTCGCGGCCAACTGGGTGCGCGTCGAGAGTCAGCGCGCCGGACTGGTCGACGAACCCGACATCCTGGAGTTTCGCGCGCAGTTCCACTGGTGACGGTTAGCCCGGCATCGGCCGGGCCCGCCGCGCCGGCGATCCGGGCTGACTCACCCGCGCGTCGTCAAGAGCGCGTTCGGTCGGCGGCCAGCTGTCGATCGATCTCGGCCAGCTCGGCCTCGGCGACACGCGCGATCTCCATGAGGGTTTCCTGGTTTTCGAGCTGCTGGGCCTGTTCCTCGAGGTCACGGTCGAGGCCGCCGCCGAGATCGCGGCGAATGGCCTCGAGCCGCTTGCGCAGCTCGTCGCGGCGTTCGATCAGTTGTTCACGGTCCATGACGCTTTTTCCTTTTCGAGCGAGCGTGCAGTCTAATGTAGCCCGTCGCTCATCGTGTAGCTTGTGGAGCGCGCTCGCGCCGGTGGCCACTCACTCGTCCGGCTCGCCGGACCCGCCCCCCCGCGCACCGCGGGCGGGCAGATCGCCGGCGCCGACCAGCCGTTCGATGCGCGAGAACACCTCGTAGCGGCCGAAGGGCTTCTTCATGAATCCGTCGGCGCCGATCTTCTTGAGGTAGAACTCCTCGACGGCCTGCGGGTTGCCGCTGATCATGATGACCGGCACCGATTCGGTGGCCGGGTCGCGGCGCAGCTTGCGCA
>CAZSGS010000286.1:0-3885 GCA_964606365.1 uncultured Wenzhouxiangella sp.
TAGCTGGAGTAGCCCCGGATCATGACGTGCCAGGTGCCGGCCTGCGGATCGTCGAAATCGCAGCTTTCGTCATTGCCCGACTCGTACGGACGGCAGTCGTAGTCCGAGGTGGTCGGCTCGTCGCCGAAGCGCACGTAGAGGTCGGCATCACCCGAGCCGCCGCTCATGGCGAACTCCAGGTTGCTCGCATCGGACGGGACGTCGAGGGTGAAGAAGGACTCGGAGTCCTCGCTGCCCGAAAGGTTGTCCTCGGGCGTGCCGTTGGACAGTTCGGTCGCGCCGTCGTCACCGCCACCGTCGTCACCGCCACCGTCATCGCCACCGCCGTCGAACAGCGAGTAGGCGAGCAGGTTGGGCGATCCCGAACCGATGCTGCTGAGCTTGTCGCTCGAGCCGTTCGAGTAGATCGCGTTCTCGACCTGGCCCGGTGAGGCGCCGGTGTTGTCGGCGAGGTAGAGCGCGGCCAAGCCCGCCACGTGCGGCGAGGCCATCGAGGTGCCGCTGATCGTGTTGGTGGCCGAGTCGCCCGTCGACCAGGCGGAAGTGATATCCGAGCCGGGTGCGAAGATGTCGACACAAGTGCCGTAGTTGGAAAAGCTCGAGCGTGCGTCGGAGTCGGTGGTCGAGCCGACCGTGATGGCGTCTTCCGATCGTCCGGGCGAGACGTTGCAGGCGTCCTGGCTCTCGTTGCCGGCCGCGACCACGACGGTGACGCCGGCGTTGCGCATGTTGCTTACGGCATCGTCGGTCGCGGTGGATGCGCCGCCGCCGAGGCTCATGTTGGCCACCGCAGGGGACTGTGCGTTGGCAGCGACCCAGTCCATGCCGTCGATGACGCCCGAGTTGCTGCCGGAGCCGTCGCAGTCGAGCACGCGAACGGCGTGCACCGTGGCGTCCTTGGCGACGCCGTACGTCGAACCGGCGACGGTGCCGGCCACGTGCGTGCCGTGCCCGTTGCAGTCGGTCCAGCTGTTGCCGTCGTTGATCGCGGTGTAACCGTCCCCCATGCGGCCACTGAACTCGTTGTGCGATCCGAGTACACCCGTGTCGACGATGTAGGCATGGACATTGCTGGCGCTTGTCTCGTAGGTGTAGCTGCCATCGAGCGGCAGGTCACGCTGGTCGATTCGATCGAGACCCCAGGTCGCGTTGTCCTGCGTGGCGTTGATCGAGACGACGCCGTCTTCTTCGACGTAGGCGACGCGGTCGTCTTCGAGCAGGCGGGCGACGCTCTTGGGGCCCGCCTCCACAACGAATGCCCGCAGCACGTGCGAAAACGAGTGCTTCAGTTCGGCGCCGTGGGTCCTTGCCATATTGGTGGCTACCGAGGCCACCGACGTATCGACAAGGCTGTCACCCTCGTCGCCGAGCGTGGCAACGTCGTCCTTGAGGACCACGATGTGGCGCCCCTCGATGGGTTGCTTGGCGGTGTGGAGTTCGGCTGCTTGAGCCGGGGCGAAAAAGGATGCGGCCAGGATGAAAAGGCCGGCGAGTCTGACTAACGAATTGCTTCGTAGCATGTTGGACGTTCTCCCGTTCTTGGTCGTTTTGTGAGTCCCCTTGATCGCTTGGCAGGCTTCGCTCCTTTCGAAGCCCGTCACAGTGTTTACATGATCGAGCGCGGTCGATTCCACCCGATTCGGGAAACGATTTCCAGATCTGTGATGCTCATCACACGGAAAAGCTGAACTTGCTCAGACCTTGAGCAGCTTCATTGAATCGTACGAATTATTCCGTGGGTGACGTAATGGCGGGCAGCGCTTATCATCCCGGCTTGCATTGAATCAGGAGGCAATAACCCCATGTCCGAGCAGTTCCGCACGGTTATCGAACCGTTCCGCATCAAGGCGGTCGAGCCGATCGCCATGACCACCCGCGAGCAGCGGGAGAGGTTTCTCAAGTCGGCCAACTACAACCCGTTCAAGCTCAAGTCCGAACAGGTGATCATCGATCTGCTGACCGACAGCGGAACCTCGGCGATGAGCGCGGAGCAATGGGCCGGAATGATGCGCGGGGACGAGTCCTATGCCGGCTCGGTCAGTTGGCAGCGGCTCGAGAAGGTCATCAAGAGCCTGACCGGCTACCCGCATATCCTGCCCACCCATCAGGGCCGCGCGGCCGAGCGGATTCTCTACAGCCACCTCGGCGGTGAGGGCAAGATCTTCCTCAACAACACGCACTTCGATACCACCCGTGCCAACATCGAGTACAGCGGTGCCGAGGCGATCGACTGCGTCACGCCCGAGGCGGGCAAGGCCGACAGCAAGTTTCCGTTCAAGGGCAATGCCGATGTCGAACGCATGGCCGAGCTCGTGGCCGATCGCGGTGCCGAGAACATCGGCGCGATCATTCTCACCGTGACCAACAACTCAGGCGGCGGCCAGGCGGTAAGCATGGAAAACGCGCGAGCGGTGCGCGACCTGTGCCGCGAGCACGGGATCCTTTTCATCCTGGATGCCTGCCGCATCGCCGAGAACGCCTGGTTCATCAAGCAGGACGAGGCGGGCTACGGCGACAAGTCCTGTCGCGAGATCGCCAGCGAGATGTTCGGTCTGGCCGACGGCTGCGTCATGAGTGCCAAGAAGGACGCGCTGGTCAATATGGGTGGGTTCCTGGCGCTCAACGACGCCGAGCTTGCCGAGCACTGCACCAGCGTGCTGATCATCACCGAGGGCTACACGACCTACGGCGGACTCTCGGGACGCGACATGGAGGCGATTGCCATCGGTCTCGACGAGATCTTCAACGAGGACTACCTGCGCTACCGCACGCGCTCGACCGCCTACCTGGGCGATCACCTCGACCGGCTGGGCATTCCGGTGATCAAGCCGATCGGCGGCCATGCCGTCTACGTCGATGCCGGCAGGCTCTACGATCATCTGCCGGTGGATCAGTATCCAGGCCAGTCGCTGGTCTGCGAGCTCTACAAGATGGCCGGCATCCGCTCGGTCGAAATCGGCTCGGTCATGTTCGGCAAGTACGACGCCGACGGCAAGTTGATCCCCGCGCCGCGCGAGCTGGTGCGCCTGGCCATTCCGCGGCGGGTCTATACGCAGAGCCACGTCGATTACCTGATCGAGGCGTTCGAAATCCTGCGCGACCAGCGCCATTCCGCGCCGGGCTACCGGATTACCTGGGAGCCGAAGTTCCTGCGGCATTTCACCTCGGATTTCGAGCCGATTGCTTAGAAAAGACAGGATTCAGGGTTCAGGTTTCAGGCGGCAGATTCCGGGCGTGGCGGGGCGGCTTTGCCGCGCTGGTGGATCGAAGGCCGCGTAGGTCGGGGTCGCATCCCCGACGGACGACGTATCGGATCTGTACACGCATGAGCTACGCGTGTACAAGCTCTGGGTTCTCGACCGTCGCGGATGCTACCGCGACCTACGCATTAGAGGGTATCGGGATGCAGCGTTGCAGGGGTATCCTGTTTGCGGAACCCGGAACCCGGAACCCGGAACCCGTAGTCCGTAGTCCGTAGTCCGTAGTCGATCCACGATCGGAATCAAACGATGCCCACAGAACCCGCGCAATACCCCGCCATGCTCGAAGCGCTACGATCAGGTTTCGATGGTGGCCTGACCCGTTCCCTGGACTGGCGCCGCGAGCAGCTGGCGGCCGTTTCCCGCATGCTCGAGGAGAACGAAGACCGGGTCAACGACGCCCTGGCCGAGGACCTGGGCAGGCCGCCGCAGGAAGTTCTGCTGGGCGAGACGGCGCTGATCTTCAGCGAGGTTGATCATGCCCGCAAGCGCCTGAAAAAATGGGCCAGGCGGCGGCGCGTGCGCACGCCCATGGTGGGCAAGCCCGGCCGCAGCTGGGTGCAGCCCGAGCCCCTGGGCGTGGTGCTGATCATCGGCGCCTGGAATTACCCCATCCAGCTGTTGC
>CAZSGS010000287.1:0-3882 GCA_964606365.1 uncultured Wenzhouxiangella sp.
CGCGACGTCGATCGAATGAAGCACTTCTTCGGGCGTTTCGCGCCCCGCCTGCTGGACACTGAGTACGGCAAGGAAATGTGGTCGCTCTACGCGTCCGGGGACCTTCACGCAGAGAGCGTGCTTACCGGCACCTACCAACCCTCGGACCACGACGTGAACCTGGGCGAATTGATGGACATCATCGATGCCGCCCGGGAAGAAGAAATGGAGCGACTGCAGCGAATGCGCGATGATGCGTCAGATGAGCCCGATGGCGCTTGAATCATGAACCCCGAAGAAGCCGTGCTGGCGCGCGAGTGGTTCTATCCCTTCGAGTTGCCCGGCGGCCGGGTAACGCCCACCTACAACGATGGGCAACTCGACCCGGTGCACATCACGCGGCTGCGGATGATGAACCAGATGCTCGACTGGACCTGGGGGCATGAACTCGGCGGGCTACGCGCGATCGATCTGGGCTGTCATCAAGGCTTCTTCGCCACCAGCCTCGCGCAACGCGGCTGTCGGGAAGTCCTCGGCATCGACGCCCGCCAGTCGCTCATCGACGACTGCACACTCATGGCGAGCGCGCTCGGCCTGGACAACCTCCGCGTCATGCAATCCGACGTCCATTCCGTTGACGTCGGGAGACTCGGGCGTTTCGACATCGTGCTGATGTTCGGCCTGCTCTACCACCTGGAGGATCCGGTCGGCGCGCTTCGCATCGCACACGCCCTGACCGGGCGCCTGTGCCTGATCGAAACCCAGGTCGCGCCGCACTTGGCCGGCCCGGTTGATTTCGGACACCACAGCTGCGTCAAGGACATGAAGGGCTGCTTCGGCATCGTCGACGAAACCGACGCGACCCATGTCGACGAGGCCGGCAGCCGGGGCATCTGCCTGCTGCCCAGCACCCCGGCGTTGTTGTGGATTCTCGGCAAGATCGGCTTCGACCGCTTCGGCCTGGTCAAACCGCCGCCCGACGCCTACGAACAGCTCAGTACCGGCAAGCGCGTCATGGTCGCCGCCTTCCGGGACTGACGGACGACGGGGTACGCTACGTGGATAGAATGTCCGCACCCCATCGGAGCCCGCGACCTTGGTCAGCATCTACGAACTGAAGCCGGCTTTTCAGTCCCTCCTTCGTCCGCTCGTCGGATGGATGGCCGGGGCCGGGATCAGCGCCAACGCCGTGACCGTAATGGCAACCGCGCTTTCGATTCTCGTCGGCCTGTCGCTTTTCATCTGGCCCGGTTCGGCCTGGCCGCTGCTCTTGCTGCCCGGATTCCTTTTCCTGCGCATGGCCATGAACGCGATCGACGGCATGCTCGCCCGCGAGCACGACCAGCAAACGCGCCTGGGCGGACTGCTCAATGAACTGGGGGATGTGGTTTCCGATGCCGCCCTCTACCTCCCGCTCGCCCTGGTTGCCGGCCTGGACCCGGCCCTGGTCGTTGTGATCGTCGTACTGGGCATCATCGGCGAGATGACCGGGGTGATGAGCCAGGTGCTCGGTGGCGAGCGGCGCTACGACGGCCCCATGGGCAAGAGCGATCGGGCCTTCGTGTTCGGCGCGCTGGCACTCTGGGCCGGTCTGGGCGGCGCACTCGAACCCTGGGCCGACGGGGTGCTGGCGCTGGTCCTGGCGCTGTCGCTGCTGATGATCGTCAACCGGGCGAGAGGCGCCCTGGCCGGGGATCGTCCGGCATGACGTTCCTCGGGCTGCAACCGGTCGTGCTGCAGGCCCTGGGCGGCATCTTCGCCCTGCTTTCGGTCGCCAGCCTGATCGTCGCCGTCGTCGGCCCGCGCCTGTCGGCCTCGGTTCGCGAGGAAGTGGTCGCCCGCATCCAGTCCTGGTGGCTGATGTTCTTCATCTTTGCCGTGGCCATGGCGCTGTCGCGCAACGTCTCGCTGGCGTTTTTCGCCTTCATCTCCTTCATGGCGCTCAAGGAGTACTTCTCGCTCGTGCCGACGCGACGCGCCGACCGACGCGTGCTGTTCTGGGCCTACCTGGCCATTCCCGCGCAGTACGTCCTGGTGGCGATGGAATGGTACGGGATGTTCATCATCCTGATCCCCGTCTACGCCTTCTTGCTGCTGCCCATGCGCATGGTGCTGGCGGGAGAAACCCGGCACTTCCTGCGCGCGGCCGGCATCATGCACTGGGGCCTGATGGCCATGGTATTCAGCGTCAGCCACGTCGCCTACCTCCTGGTCCTGCCCGAAGACATCAATCCGGGCGCCGGCGGCGCGGGGCTGGTGCTGTTTCTCGTGTTCCTGACGCAGTTCAACGATGTCGCGCAGTACTGCTGGGGCAAGCTGCTCGGACGGCACAAGGCGCTGCCCACGGTCAGCCCGGGCAAGACCACCGAAGGCGTCATCGGCGGACTCGCCACGACCATCGTGCTGGCCTGGCTGCTGGCCGGCTGGCTGACGCCGCTGTCGAGCACCGAGGCCCTGGCCGCCGGCGCGCTGATCGGCATGGCCGGATTCATCGGCGATGTCACCATCTCGGCGCTCAAGCGCGATCTCGGCGTCAAGGACTCCGGCAGCCTGCTGCCCGGCCACGGCGGCATTCTCGATCGCATCGACAGCCTGATCTACACCGCCCCGCTGTTCTTCCACTTCATCCACTACCTGCACTACTGATGACCGCCGTCCTGCGCTGGCTGTTCTTCTCGCTGCTGGTCCGCCCGGTAGTCGGCATCGTACTGGGCATGAACGTGCGCGGCCGGGAACACCTGCCGAAAACCGGCCCGGCGATCATCACCGCCAACCACAATTCCCACCTCGACGCGATGGTGCTGATGTCGCTGCTGCCCCACCGGCTGCTGCACCGCGTGCGGCCGGTCGCGGCCGCGGACTACTTCATGAAGGGTCGTTTCCTGACCTGGTTCTCGACGAAGATCATCGGCATCCTGCCCATCGCGCGAAAGAGCGGAGCCGACGAAGACCCGCTGGCCGGCTGCTACGAGGCCCTCGAGGCCGGTCAGATCCTGATCATCTTCCCCGAGGGCTCGCGCGGCGAGCCCGAGCGGATGGGGGCGTTTCGCGGCGGCGTGGCCAAGCTCGCCAGGCTGTACCCGGACATTCCGGTGACCCCGGTGTTCATGCACGGCCTGGGCAAGGCACTGCCGCGCGGCGAAGGCCTGCTCGTGCCGTTCATGCTCGACATCTACGTCGGGCCGGCCCTGCATGGCCGCGACGGCCACGATGACTTCCTCGTGACCCTGCGCGAGCGCATCGAGGCTCTGGCCGGCCAGCATCACACGGCCTCGTGGGACTGAGAGCCGCGGCCTTCCTCGGGGTCCGACTGCGGCTCTTGCTGACTCGTCGGGGACTGATCCATTAACCCCAGCAAGCGCTCGCCGAGATCGGCAGTGGATGAGTCAACAGAACCGTGGGAAGACGCGCCCGGGCACTTCGCCCGGGCGCACCCGGGATCATTGCTCGAAGCGATCGCTGAACATCACGTCGAGCAACTCGCTTTCTCCCCATGGCCAGAAGCCGCCCTGGACCTGCCAGCCGTTGCCCTCGGAAGGCTCGGCATGCGCGTCCCACTGGCCGAGCGTACCGGCCAGTTCCCAATCATCGCCACTCATTTCCAGCGTGCCGCCGGCATCGATGGTGTACCAGTCGATGCTGAACTCGACGACCCCGGCAGACAGGCTTGATGAAATCAGTATCGACGCCGCGACAACCCGAAAACGCCAGCGCATCACTTCGCCTCCGTCAGTTCGCGATCAGCCATCAGCAGCGACTCGAGCACCACCAGGCGAGCCTCGAGTGAGGCATTCTGTTGGCGCAAAGTCTGGTTGACCTCGACCAGGGCGCGGGTCTCCGTCATCTCCTCGCCCAGATCACTGAGGGCCTGGTCGATGCGCTGCCGTTCGGATTCCTGCTGCT
>CAZSGS010000288.1:0-517 GCA_964606365.1 uncultured Wenzhouxiangella sp.
CCTGCGCATTGGCCAGCAGATGCAGCGGCCAGTGGTGAATCAGTTTCTCCCAGCGCGGCCGGAAAGCCTTGTTCTTGTCCGCATCGAGGCGGGTGGAGGTTGCCGTGATGACCGCCACCCGACCATCGGAGCGGGTGCGCAGCCCCGACAACCATTGCTCGAGCCTGACCCTGCATGCTTCCGTACCCGAATGCTCGAAGGTTGCCGGCTGCGGGTCGAGCGGTTCCGACCACTCGTCGACGGCCTGCTGCCAATAAGCCGCTACCGGTTGGATGGTTTCGATGGACTCCTCCAGCGACGCCTGGCCGATGGCGCCCATGGGCAGGCGGCCGGCCAGGCGCATGCGCTGGGCAGCCCGTTCCAGGCCGTCGGCCTCGCCCGTCGAGGCGCGTGGCGACACCAGTGCCGTGAGCAGTTCCTCTTCGAGCTTCCAGCGCTCCAGCCCCTGAATGCTGAACGGTTCCGTTTCCGGCAGGCTCGTCTCGTCAACCACCAGGCGGGTGCGAAAACGGTGATC
>CAZSGS010000288.1:527-3867 GCA_964606365.1 uncultured Wenzhouxiangella sp.
GACCGGCTGCTTGAGGAAGCGGCCAAGAACGCGGGCGTCGATGCTGCCGTCGATGGACGGCATCGCCAGCTTCGATGCACCAGCCGGAGAATCGGGCCGATCATGCGCGCGGCGCCACTCCCCTGCATACGTGAACAGCGGGCATGCTTCGTCGAAGTAGCGCGGACTGAAGGGCTGCAGGGGATGCTCGACCGTGATCGCCTCGAGCAACTGCTGCCCCGCATCGGAATCTTCATCGGCGGTACCGAGACAACAGCCGGCCGCGACATGGTCGCGCAGCTGGCCCACCAGAACCGACGGGGGTTGATCCTCGTCGTTGCGAACGCTCTTTCCCACCCAGCTGATGTAGAGGCGACGGCGGGCCGACAGCAGGGCCTCCAGGAAAAGGTAGCGGTCGTCCTCGCGGCGCGAACGGTCGCCGGGGCGAAACAGCTGGGCCTGGCTCATCAGGTCGAAATCCGCCGGCTTGCGCGTGCGCGGGTAGTCGCCATCGTTCATGCCGAGCAGGCACACCATCCTGAAGGGAACGGCGCGCATCGGCATCAGGGTGGAAAAGTTGACCTTGCCGCCGAGGAAGCGGTGCGCGACATGGGCCTGGTCGACGCACTCGAGTAACACCTCTCGGATAATCTCCAGCGGTAGTTCGCCATCGAACCCGGCGCCATGCGCCTGGCCCTGGAGTTCCTCCATGGCCAGCTCGAGCTGCTGGCAGGCCAGTTCATCGGCGCTCGATGCCGGTGCGAAAAAATCCTCGATCATGTGGCCGAGACGCTCGCTCCAGCTCGCGAGGTCGGCCGGCTCGTTGAACGCTCGCCAGTATCGCTGCAGCTGATCGACGAACTGCGCCAGTCGCCCGGCCAGGTCGGCCTCGCCGGAAGAGACCTCGTCGTAAGGCTCGATATCGTCGAAAGGCTCGGCCTCGCCGGTAGCGTGTCCGAGCAGCATGCGGCGAATGCCGAAACGCCAGCTGTTCTGCTCGAACTCCCTGCTCAAGCCGAGGCTGGCGCGATGTTCGCCGTCGAGCCCCCAGCGAATGCCCGATCCTTCCAGCCACTGGCCGATGCGTTCCAGTTCTTCCTCCGCGATATCGAAGCGATTTCGAACTGCGGGCACATTCAGCAGATCCATCGCTTCGCCGGCAGTCATCCTCGAATTCGGGAGGTTCAACAGGCTCTCGACGGCACGCAGGCAAGGGGAGGCGAGACGTTCAAGGCGATCGCCGATGCTGTAGGGGATGTAGCGTGAATCGTTCCTGTCGCTGCCGGAATGCGCGCCGAATACCGCCTCGATATGTGGGGCGTAAGCATCGATGTCGGGCACCATGACCATGATGTCGCGCGGGTGCAGGTCATCGTCGGCTTGCAGTGCCGCCAGCAGTTGATCGTGCAGGATCTCGACTTCGCGCTGCCGGCTGTGCGCAACGTGAAAGCGTATCGAGTCGTCGCCGGCCGGCACCGCTCGGCGCTCTGCCTGGTTCGCGGGCGGCGCGGACAGGTCGAGTACGCCTTGCTGAATCGACTCGAGCAGCGTCGCCTTCGCGGGGTCGGCCGCGTGGGGCGTGAACACGTCGATGCGATCGAACCAGTGCCGGTAGCTTTCCGGATCGTCGTACTCATCCAGCAGCGCATACAGATCGCGCCCCTGGCGGCCCCAGGAAGCCAGCAAAGGATTGGCGGCCTCGTGCAGATCACTTTCCTCGAGATCGTCGGACCAGTCCGGGGGCAACTCGAGGCGCTTGCCCGGCCGGCTGCGCAGCAGGTCCCGGCCATCGATGATATCGGCCCAGTAGTGCCGACAGGGGTTGTGCAGGCAGACCAGGATCTGCGCATGTGGCGCGAGGGCCGCAAGCCCCTCGATGACCTGGGCCGGCATGGAGCTGATACCGAACACCACGATGCGGCGCGGCAAGTCCTCGAGAAAGTCCTCCTCGCCGCGGGCTGACTCCAGCACCTCCAGGAATCGGCGGTGCAGATGCGCCCGGCTGCATTGCCGCTCGCCAGCCTCGGCCGATTGCAGGAGCGCGCGCCAGAGCGCAGGCTGCCAACGTTGGCGCTCGGGCAACTCGGAGAACCGCTTGCGGGCATCACTGACGGTGTTCTCGCCGGCCTCCCAGTTCAGCAGCCAGTCGGCCCGGTAGAACTGGTACTGCTCGAACAGTTCCGCCAGCGCGACGGCCAGCTGCCAGCTGCGCATCGGATCGTCGACGTCCCGCGCCAGGTAGTCCGCCAGCGGCGCAAATTCAGGCTGGCCGATCAGTTCGGGCAGCAGGCGGTGGAGGCGCCAGCGCATCCGGTCGGAATCAAACGGTGAATGCTCGGGCAGGGTTTCATCGCCGAGAACCGTTCGGTACGCGTTCCAGAGGAAACGCGCGGGCAGCAGGAACTCGGTCGAAGCACAGATGCCGTGCCCGCCGCGCTCCGGATCGGCTGCCATCTCCAGCTCGAGCCAGCGGGCGATGCCGTTCGACTGGGTCAGTATGATCTCGTCTTCCAGCGGCCCAAGCGGGTATTGCCGCAGGTGGTCCATCAGGATGCGACACAAGTCTTCCGGCCTGTTGGACTGCACGATAGCCAGGCCGTTGCCGGGCCAGTCCGTGTCGGAATGAATCTGATTCACTTGGCTCCCCCTTGCCTGTGCGTGTTGCGGCGACGAGCGGACGATGGACTGCACCGCGATTCGCCGGGCTCATTCTTTTCGGCCGGCCGACCGATGTCAACGCCGTTCGTTGCGGGAGAATTACTGGGCGGAGTCGAGCTTCCCTGGCCCCTTTCCGCAAAGCAGCTTGATCAAAGGCATGATACGCGCAGACGCGACTTGCACTGTCGCACGGTGGAATCAGGCTTGAGCGCACGACACGAAGCCTGCCCGGATCGAGTGCTACTCTGACTACGATCTACGCTGTTCGGCAGATTTCTTCTATGGCTTTCCTGGGAATCGGCAAAAAGGATCGCGACGGGCGGCAGGTTCGCATCGAGCATCGCGGCAAGCACCTGCGCGCGAGCCGTACCGGTGGCGTGGCGCTGCGCGAGCAGATCCGCGCCGGCGGGCTGAGCCTGACGGCCAACTCCCGGCGGGGCACGCGGGTATCGATGACGCCGGCGCGCAACACCCAGGTCGCCTTCCAGAATTCACGCTTCGTGCTGCGCGGTCGGTACGGCAAGGGACCGGCAAAGATCAACCTTTCGAAATCCGGCGTCTCCCTGTCGGCCAAGATGGGACTGGGAACGATCAATGTCACCAATCCCGGCCGCTCGTCGGCAAAGATCGCCGGGGTCCAGATGCGGGGTCAGAAGGCGGCCGCGGTCAACGCCGTGGTCGCGCTGTTCCAGATGCTGATCGT
>CAZSGS010000289.1:0-3854 GCA_964606365.1 uncultured Wenzhouxiangella sp.
CTCTATGGATTCATTGATGTCGTCGAGACTGTCTACCAAACGTCTGATTTCGGCTTCTAGCTCATTCTGCTCGTCATCCAGATCCGCCAGCCTTGCATCGAGCCGATTTCCAATTTCTCGCTGCCGCTGAAGCTCCTCTTCCCTCTGCCGCCTGCGCTCCTCGTACTGACCCCCGCTCACGCCCTGAACCGCGCGAAAGAGACCGCCCTCGGCAGGATCATTTTGCCTGGCCGTGGTAGCGCATCCCGCCGCCAGGAAGGCGACGGGAAGCGACAAAATCAATAGAGCCCTAACCACTCTTTGGTCAACATTCATTGGGGCTAACCTCAACTCGCCGACGCTTCGATCGCGCTAGTCAGCTCCTGGCTGATCAGCTCGAGTTCTTCGACACGCTCATCGATCCTGGCAATTTCTGCCTCAAAATCAGTTGTATCCGCATCCGGAAACTCTTCCTCATGCATGACCATAGCCTTCTCGTACTTCTCAAGCTCTACCTCCGTGGATGCAAGCGACTCCTCCAGGAGCTCCTTGTCCGCTCTAGCGATACGAACCTGTTTTCGGAGGGCTCGCTCCGTATCCTGACCCTCATCGAGCTGTCGTCGCAATTGCGCCAGTCGCTGTGCCTGCTTCTCGCATACCTGCCGCGCGGTGGCAATCAATCTCCGAGACTCCTCGTTGTAGTCACGCGCGTCTGAAATCATACTGTCCAGCACGGCTTCGTTGGAGGCATACTCTTTTTGCTTGTCCGCGTAATAGCTTCCAGCAATGCCACCAACCGCACCTCCAACAGCGGCACCGGCAGCGATATCTTCGGCATTTCCACCAAGAGCCGCCACGATCAGGCCTCCAGCCAATGCGCCAATACCAACGCCCTGACCAACGGTCTTGTTATACGCCTGAGTCTGCTCCCGCAGTTGCCGTTGCTCTGGCGTCAGATCCTCATTCGCAATTCGAGTGGTCATGCAACCCGTTGATAGCGCCAAGAGCAACACGACACTCAAAATAGCCCTGCTCAGCTTCGAGACATTCATCACTTACCCTCCTTCGTTAGTCTTCAATTAACAGCAGCACACGTGCTACCGTCTCCCGTTTTGAGTTGAGCACTCAACTCGTAGCCTCAGGTCAATCCTCTTGACCATACAAGCCTTGATCTAGCGGCCTAGGCGCTCGAAAACTTTCTCGATCGAGTCCTCATAGTCATTGACGACCTCTATACGTCGCCCAATTCGATCGATACTTTGCTCAGCTTTGGCCAATGTGGACTCGGCCTGCGCTCTGGCGTCATCATCTCCGCTGATTTCAGACAGACGCGCCAGAGCGGCAAGCCGCTTGACATCTGACCGGGCTCTTTCGAGCGCGCTGCTCAGCGTGGATTGCAGTGCCAGAATCTCTTCGTGTTCCACTTCCAGCAGCGCCGTCAATTCATCGAGCAGCGGCCTTCCTCTGGCAGGGTAGGAACAACCCTCGAAACTAGAAACACTCAGACCTCGATCAAGTATTTCGTCGAGAAGACCCCGAACGTCTTCTTCCGCCAGATTCTCGTGGAACTGCTCGGCTATAGAAGTCCGCAAGGAACAGCCACCAACTTCCTTGTTAGCATTCTGGGTCGACGAGCGCGCATGAGACGCGTCGACATGCACTGCATCGCCATTTTGCGAAACCTCTGTCGAAGTCTCTTCCAACGCCGACCTTCCCGAAGTGACATTCGAAGAGCTTGCGCCCGAGTCAGCCGGGATGGGACGCTGGCCCCCAATACCATCCCCGTAATAGTAAATTGCAGCAACCATCAGCAGAGCTGATACCGAACCAATAACCAACCACACCAGAGGCTTGATACGAGATCCGTCTCCACTTGATACCTCGACACTCTCCTCACGAGTGGGAGTAGAGTCAAAACTGTATGACGTGCTGATGCGCGTTCCTTCACGTTTGTCGTGTAGGCAGGAGTGGAGATACTCCTCAAGCTCGTGAGCGGTGCCGTACCGATCATCCGGATTCTTCGCCATCAACCGATCGACAACAGGCTGAAAGTGACTCAGCGAGTTGGGCAACAGCGGAATGGGCTCGTTTATGTGCTTGATACCCAAGGCAAAACTATCCTGCGCTTCATACGGCGTGGCTCCGGTAAGGCATTCAAAGAACACCGCACCAATAGCGTAGAAGTCCGACCGTCCGTCCACATCCAAGCCCTTTGCCTGCTCGGGGCTCATGTAATGGGGCGTGCCGATACTCATACCCACCGCGGTCATTCGCGTGTCAGCGCCTATCGCTTTGGATATGCCGAAGTCGGTTAGATATGGTCGCCCGTCAGCGGAAAAAATGATGTTCTCCGGCTTGACGTCCCGATGCACAAATCCGTTCGAATGCGCGAAATCAAGCGCATGGGCGAGCGCGCAAATTACATTAACTGCTTCTTCCGCCTCCAGCCCGCCTTCCGTGATTCGCGACTTGAGGTCGCCACCGCGCAAAAGGGCCATTGTGTAGTAGGTTTGCTCCTTGATCTCACCGACATCGAAAATCGGAACGATATTAGGATGCTCTAGTGCGGCCGATGAGCGAATCTCTTTTTCAAATCGTGCAACCTGCTCTTCGTCCCGAGCAAAGCTGGCCGGAAGCAGCTTCAAAGCCACTCGCCTGCCAATGCGGATATCCTCCGCTTCGTAGACATCGGCCATGCCGCCTTTCCCCAGAAGACCAACGATGCGGTACTTTCCGAATTGCGTATCGGGTTCCAGCATTACCGTCCTTTGCAGCCCTTCATCAAGCCCTGCCCTGCGGGTCCGGTCCAAATCTGTTCATTCCCGGGGTTCCGTCGAACAGCATCATGATAAAAACAATGAGACCTCCGATATATGGAATCAGCACAAGTAAAAACCACCAGCCACTTTTGTCGGTGTCGTGCAGACGTCGGACGGTCACCGCCAGACCAGGCAGGAATAACACCAGGATCACGAGCCAGATGAAACCGCCGTACATATTGCCAACCGCCATATCCAGCGCAAACGCGCCATAGAGCAAGACGTTGTAGAAGAGCATGAACCACCAATACTCCTTGCGCCTCGAACGCCCTGAAAAATCAGCGAATCGCGACAAGGCTACTGCCGGCCAGAAGCGGGGAGATTCCTTCACGCCCCCAGTAGGCGAAGCCTTCCCGTCCGCCTGAGAATTGGGTGGTTCCTGTGAAGCGGGGATCGGCTCCGGATGTTCAGGCCCCAACGCTCTCGGTCTCGGGCGATCGAGAGGTGGGCTCACTGGCTGCTCCCAAATTTCATTGGCTCGAACCTCGTGTGCCGCATGGGGATCACTCCTGTTCTCAACCATGCTCGCGGCGGGATCTGCGTGCGGCTCAATAGCGGAGCGGGTCGCAGCGGCGTCAACGGCCACTCGGTTCGTTGGTTCGTGCACCTCGGGTTCCGGCAGAGTCCCGTTACGTTCCAACGTCGCTTCCCGTTCCGTTATGACCGGATTGACTACTGTTGCCATTCGTGGAGCGCCGGGCGCTTTCGCGACTACATAGGCGATTTCATCAAAAGAGACGGTGTCGCCAGGACGCAATTGCTGCCGACCGATACGCTGGCCGTTGGCCCAGGTGCCGTTAGTCGATCCCAGATCTTCGACGATCAGTGTCTCTGCCGTGCATTCCAGCCTTGCATGGCGCTGGGATACCTGGTCGGAGGTCAGCACCACATCGTTGTCGGGCCCACGACCAATCATGACCGTGCCTGAAACCGGGATCTTCGCGCTAAATGCCCCCCCGGAACGCAGTTCGAGTAAAGCAGGCGCCGAGTCGGCGGCTTCGGGCTCCTCCGCCGTGCGGCCTGCCTGCGGTGACACAGTATCGTCGGATATCGCAG
>CAZSGS010000290.1:0-3853 GCA_964606365.1 uncultured Wenzhouxiangella sp.
GTCTACGTGCCGGCCGATGACTTGACCGACCCCTCGCCGGCGACCACTTTTGCCCACCTCGACGCCACCGTCGTGCTGTCGCGCAACATCGCCGAGCTGGGCATTTACCCGGCCGTCGACCCGCTCGACTCCACCTCTCGCCAGCTCGACCCGCTGGTGGTCGGCCAGGAGCACTACGACGTCGCCCGCCAGGTCCAGGGCACGCTGCAGCGCTACAAGGAGCTCAAGGACATCATCGCCATTCTCGGCATGGACGAACTGAGCGAAGAGGACAAGCTGACCGTCGCGCGTGCGCGCAAGGTCGAGCGCTTCTTCTCCCAGCCGTTCTTCGTCGCCGAGGTCTTTACCGGTTCGCCGGGTGTGTACGTCTCCCTCAAGGACACCATTCGCGGCTTCAAGGCCATTTGCGACGGTGAGTACGATCACCTGCCCGAGCAGGCTTTCTATATGGTGGGAACCATCGAAGAGGCCGTCGAGAAGGGCGAGAAGATGGCCGAGAAGGCAGCTTAAATGGCATCCACGATCCACTGCGATATCGTCAGCGCCGAGGCCGAAATCTTTTCCGGCGACGCCACCATGGTGGTGGTCTCCGGCGAGGAAGGCGAGCTCGGCATCGCGCCGCGGCACGCGCCCCTCCTGACCCGGCTCAAGCCCGGCCAGGTGCGCGTGATGCTGCCCGACGGCGGCGAAGAGTTCTACTACATCTCCGGCGGCATGCTCGAGGTTCAGCCCCATCTCGTCAGCGTGCTGTCGGACACTGCCGCGCGCGCCAGCGACCTCGACGAGGCGGCTGCCGTCAAGGCGAAGGAAGAGGCGGAGAAGGCCATCGCCGATCGCTCGGCCGATATGGAGGTTGCCCAGGCCCAGGCCCAGCTGGCCGAAGCCATGGCGCAGCTGGCCGCGCTGGAACGCCTGCGCAAGAACCTCAAGCGCTGAAGCCGACCGCGCGAGCGCGCCGCAGACCAGGATGGGTTTCCTCCCGATGCCCCGGACACACCCGGGGCATTTTTTTGTGTGCACGCGGTCTATAAGGCTTATCTGGTATTCTGTCGACACAAAAAAGGGAAGGAGGAAGCCATGGCAACGCACAATCGCGTGCTCTTGATCATGGCTCTCGTCATCGGGGTAGTGGGCTGTGGCGGCGGAACCGCCCTGCCCGACAACGAGCGTCTACTGAACGCATTCGAGCGGGGGCGGACGGGAGTCTGGGTCAGCGGGCACGGCACCGTGGCGCAGTTGATCGGCGACGAAACGGTTTCCGGAGAGGCGCACCAGAGGATGGTGGTCAACGTCGAGAACAGTCTCGACCTGATCGTCCGTCACTCGGTCGAGCAATCCGAGCGCGTGCCGGTCGCACAGGGCGATGTGGTGTCGTTCCAGGGCCGCTACCAGTTCAACGGCCGGGGCGGTGTGGTGGGATTTACTCACCAGGATGACGAGCAGCCGGGGGGCGGCGGCTGGATCCGTCACCAGGGAAGCCTCTACGACTGAACGTCGCCGGCGAGCACCCCGCGGGATGCAGTCGTTTCGGGTGGCGCGCACCCTGCTTAGGGATTATCGCCCGTGTAGCGAATCGCTTCGGCGCCGCTGATTTCGCCCACCGCCGCCGACTCGTGCACGTACAATTCGACTTCGCGCTCGAATGTGAGCGGGCCCTGGATTCTTGCGTCCCGCCCGATGATGATTTTCGGCGAAGAGCCCGAATTGATGTTGAGTCCCCGCCGCTTGCGCACCCGCAACTCGCCCTCGATGACCGTACCCGCCTCGAGGCGAACGTGGCTGTTGCTGGTCAGCAGTCCCCCGGCTCTTGTCGCGTGCAATTCGACGCTGCCGTTGACCGAACTGACCGTGCCGCCGATGATCGCGCCCTGCGCCGCACTGATGCGCCCGTTGACCGATTCGACATCGCCGCTCACCCGAACGCTCTCGCCCAGTTCCACGCGACCATTGACAGTGGAGACATCGCCGTCGACTTCGACTTCGTTCGCGAGGTCGATTCGACCGTTGACGTTGCGGACGCCCAGAACCTGCGTGTCACGACCGACCTGGATGCGGCCGTTGACGTTATTGACCTGCCCGTCGACGCGGCAATCCGTGCCGATCTCGATGCGCCCGTTGACCAGAGAAATGTTGCCGTCGTGACTGGACCCGTCGCTCAGGGCGTAGCTGTCCACCAGGGCGGAGCAGGCGCCGAGAAGAAGCAGAACCGAGATGACGCCAAGCGTGCGTGTGATCATGACCCGTTCCTCGTTGCGGAATCGGTCAAGCTTGCGCGCGCCGAGGCTCCGGCGCCAGTGCCTGAAGTCACGTTCGATTCAGTTGCAGGCCTTCGAAATCGAACAGGCCCAGGTCACACAACTGGGACGGTGCCACGTTGCCGAGCGCCCGGAAAATCGACATCTTGCGACCCGGCTGGACGCGTTCCCACTCGGCCAGCATGGCCTTGATCTGCTGGCGCTGCAGATTGGGCTGGCTCCCGCACAGGTCGCAGGGGATGATCGGGTAGTCCCGAGCCTCCGCCAGCCGGGCCAGATCGGCCTCCAGACAATAGGCCAGCGGGCGGATGACGATGTTGTCGCCGTCGTCGCTGAGCAGCTTCGGCGGCATGGCCTTGAGCGCGGCGCCGTGGAACAGGTTGAGGAAGAACGTCTCGACGATATCATCGAGGTGGTGACCGAGCGCGATCTTCGTGAAGCCGTTCTCGCGGGCGAATTCGTACAGCGTGCCCCGACGCATCCGCGAGCAAAGCCCGCAGGTGGTCTTGCCCTCGGGCACCACGCGTTTGACCACCGAGTAGGTGTCCTTCTCGATGACGTGGTAGTCGACGCCGAGCGATTCGAGGTACTCCGGCAGGACGTGCTCGGGAAAGCCCGGCTGCTTCTGGTCGAGATTGACCGCCACGACCTCGAACTCGATGGGGGCGACCTGCCTGAGCCCGAGCAGCAGGTCCAGCATCCCGTAGGAGTCCTTTCCACCGGAAAGGCAGGCCATGACCCGGTCGCCGGGCTCGATCATCGCGTAGTCGGTGACCGCCTTGCCGACCTGGCGCCTGAGGCGCTTGATGAGCTTGTTGGTGTTATATTGCCGCTTGCGCGCACGCGCGTCGGTGGGCCCGTCCTCGACGATGGTCAGCGGCAGGGTGGCGCGATTCATCAGATCTGTCCGTGGATACATTCAAGCCCATCATTCTAGCGGTAAAGTGACCGAAGACATCGCCGAAATCTCCGCGCGCCTCCACGACCTGCGACAGGCGCATCGCGATCTCGACCAGGCGATCGAGCGTATGGCCGACAATCCCGCCGTCGACCAGCTGCAATTGCGCCGCCTGAAGAAACGCAAGCTGCACCTGCGCGACCAGATCGCCTGGTACGAGAGCCGCCTGATCCCCGATCTGGACGCCTAGCGTTGACCCGCGATGCGGGCTGGTTTTTTGGTGGGTGGCTTTGGGTTTTGGGGCGTTGGGTGGGATGGAGCCCACCGGTCGCCATGGTGGCCTCGACACGTCAACTTCGGTTTCGCCCGGCGCTTCGCGCTCTTTCGGCGAGTACCTTTTTTCCAAAGCGAAAAAAGATGCGAAAAAGCGCTTTTCAAAGTCAAAGTCCCACGATCCGGGGTTTCAGGAATGGCACCGGGCGGGGGCTGGCCCCTTCGCACAGCGGGCTTCGCGAAGACTGGGTCGGAGGATCCGGTGGCGCCAGCAGGAATGGGACGAAGCCCGCACGAGAACGGCACGACTTCGAGGGTGGTGCGCGCTTCGCTCCACGCATCCTACGCAACCGCGCAGATGGCGCGCGCTCAGCGCGGGGGTCAATCCGGAGCGCAAGCCCGGGATCCCTCCCATGGCCACTTTCGG
>CAZSGS010000291.1:0-3833 GCA_964606365.1 uncultured Wenzhouxiangella sp.
CCGAGCTGCACGAACTGTTCGGCCGCTGGCTCGCCGGCTGGCGCCACTGGCCGGCATCCCTGTCCGGCGATGTGCACGATCTCGAGCTGCTCTACCAGCACCCGGGATCCCTTCACCGCCTGTCCGGCTCGGTATCGGATCTGAGCGTGGACCTGGCCGAAGGTCGCCCGAGTCTGGTCGGCCTGGACCTTGATCTCGGTTTGTCCGGCGACCGCGCCGAGCTGTCGCTGTCGGGCAGCCCGGTTGTCGACTGGCCGGCGAAGATGCGTCAGCCGGTTCCAATGGACACGATCGACGGTCGGGTCGTGATCTCGCCCAACGCCGTCGAGCTCGACGGCATCGTGGGCACGCGCCCCGAAGCGACGGGCCGTGCCGACGGCTGGATCTGGCTGGGCGGCGGTCGTCCCTTCCTCGATTTCGTCGTCTTCGCCGATCGCGTCGATGCCGTCGATCCGCGGCCCTGGCTGCCGGCCGGTCAGATTCCGCCGAAGGCGCTGAAATGGCTCGATCGCGCACTCCTTGGTCTGTCCGGCGCGACCGGTGGTCTCAACTACCATTTCCGGCTCGGCCACAAGTTCCGCGATTGGAGTGCGGGTGATTTCCAGGCCTGGATCGACTTCCGCGGCGTCGACATCGATTTCTGGGAGGACTGGCCCGTGGCGCGGGACCTGGCCGGCCGGGCCGACTTCATCGGTCGCGGCATGGTCGCGCGCGTCGACCGCGGCATGCTCGGACCCGTACCGGTAGCCGCCGAGCGCATCGCCATCGACAACCTGATCGAGCCGGAGCTTTCGCTCGCCCTCGCCGCAGCGGGCGCCGGCGCGGGCGACGTTCGAAGCCTGCTCGGTGATTTTCCCTTCGAGGGCTGGTCGCGGTTTGTCGATCCGGTCAGCGCCTCGGGCGAGCTGTCCATCACGACCGAACTGTTCCTCCCGATCCGCCGCATGGAAGACTGGCGACTCGAGGGCAGTGCCGAACTGGCGGGGACGAGTGTGGCGCTGCCTGCGGCCAACCTGCGGTTTCCCCGGCTCCAGGGGCGCGTCGCTTTCGATCGCCAGGGCCTGGCCCCGACGCGACTGCAACTGGCCGGCGAGGACGCGGCGCAACTCGAGCTCGAGGCCGGCTTCGAATCGCCCGCCTGGCTCGCCTTGTCCGGCGACTTGTCGCCGGCGATGTTGCTGCCCGAGCATGCCCCCTGGCCGGCGCTGGCCGAGCGTATCGGGGGCAGCAGCCGATGGCAGGTGCGGCTGGACGGGCACCCCGACGGCGGGTGGCAGCTGGCGGTCGATTCGCCGCTGCGCGGGCTGGCGCTGGACATGCCGCCGCCATTGGGGAAGGACGCCGGGGAAGCCATGGCGCTCGATCTGAGTATGCGGGTGCGTGAAGGCGGAATGACGCTCAGCGCCCGATTGGCGGAATTGCTCCAGCTGACCGCCGAGGACGCCGAGGGGCGCTGGCGCCTGGCCGCCGGCCTGGGGCAGGCGGCGCCGGCCTTGCCGACGGAAAACGGTTTCGAAGTGGCGGGGCATGTCGATCGGCTCGACCTGGCCGGCTGGGCCGAGTGGCTATCGGAATTCTCGCCGGCCGGCAGCGACGATCGCCCGGCGCGGTCCGGACGCGTCCGGGTTCGGCTGGACCGGCTCGACTACGGTGATTACAGCATCGAGGAGGTCGGGCTGGAAGCGCGTCGCGACCCCACCGAGTGGCGCATGAGCCTGTCCGGCCCGTCGATCGAAGGCCAGATCACCCTGCCGACGCCGATTGATTCCGGCCGTGTTCTCGCCGTGGACCTGCGGCGGCTCGACCTGTCCCGAACGCAGCCGGCGGCACCGAGCGAGGATCTCGCCCAGGCCCCGGTGCCGGGGCAGACGCGAACGCGCGTGCCGACCGACTTTCCGCCCATTCACTTGCTGATCGAGTCCCTGCATCTCGGCGAGGTGCCGCTGGGGCGCGTTCGCATCGAGAGCCACGCTCGCAGCGAGGGTATCGAGGTAGAGCGCATCGAAGTGCAGGGGCCGCACCTTGAGCTGGGCGGATACGGACGCTGGATTCTCACCGAATCCGGCCCCGTCACGGAATTCGAGGGCCGCCTGATCAGTACCCGGCTGCCGTCGCTGCTGGCGACGATGGGCTACGAGACGCAGTTCGAGGCCGCCCGGACGCAGCTGGATCTCAACGGGCGCTGGACCGGCGCGCCTTTCGATTTCTCCCTCGCCCGGCTCAGCGGCACGCTCGGGCTCGTAATGGTGGACGGGACCATTCCCGAGGCCCAGCCGGGCGCCGGTCGGCTGGTCGGCCTGATCAGCCTCAGCGCCATGCCGCGGCGCCTGATGCTCGACTTTCGCGATGTCTTCGGCCAGGGGCTCAAGTTCGATCGGGTCGAGGGTGCTTTCGATCTAGCCGGCGGCGTAGCGCGAACCGATGGACTGAGGCTGTTGTCGCCGGCCGCCGACATCACGGTCTTCGGCAGTACCGACCTGGGCGCGCGCAGCTACGACCAGACCGTGCTGGTCAAGCCGGGGGTCAGCGGTACACTGCCGGTCCTCGGTGGCCTGGCCGGCGGGCCGGCGGGCGCCGCCGCCGGGCTGATTCTGCGCAGCCTGCTCGAGCGCCCCCTGCAGGGAATCAGCGAGGCCCGCTACCGGGTCACCGGGCCGTGGGACGACCCCACGGTGGAGCTGATCGACGCGCGCGCTGCCGATCCGGACGACCGCACATCCGAAGAACGGGTGCCCGAAGCAGAAGACGAAGACGAATCGCCCGCCCCATTGGATTGAAACCCCTCACCCGCGACCGGATATCCTCATCATGTATGAACAAGTACTCGACAGCCTGCTGGTTCCGGCCGGCGTAGGCGAAAAAGAACTGGAGCTGGCGCTCGGCCGGCTCGTGTCTTCACGGATCGACTTCGGCGAGCTCTACTTCCAGCGCCGCGTCAGCGAAGGCTGGATGCTCGAGGACGGGGCAGTCAAGGGCGGCAGTTTCGACTCCGACCAGGGCGTCGGGGTGCGCGCGGTGGCCGGTGCCGGCACCGGCTTTGCCTACGCCGACTCAATGGCGCTTCCGGCCCTGCTCGATGCCACCGGCAGTGCGCGCGCCATCGCGCGCTCGGGCGGCAACGGCATGGTGCGGGTGGGCCTGCCGCGCAGCGCCCCCGCCCGATACGGCGCGCACGATCCGGTCGGTAGCGGGCAGTCGTCTGAACGCGTGGAACTGCTGCGCACGATCGACGCCTATGTGCGCTCCCTCGATCCGCGCGTCAGCCAGGTCAGCGTCAACCTGTCGGCCAGTCACGAGTCGATCCTCGTGGCCGCGACCGACGGCGTGCTCGCCGGCGATGTTCGGCCCCTGGTGCGACTGGATGTGCGCGTCCTGATGGAAGAGGGCGACCGGCGCGAGCAGGGCATGTCCGGCGGCGGTGGGCGCTGGAGCCTGAGCTCGGTAATGGATCCGGAGTTCTGGCAGGAACACGCCCGCGAGGCGGTGCGCGTCGCCGCGGTCAACCTGACCGCCGAGCCGGCGCCGGCCGGCTACATGACCGTGGTGCTCGGCTCCGGCTGGCCCGGCGTGCTGCTGCACGAGGCGATCGGGCACGGCCTGGAAGGCGACTTCAATCGCAAGGGTGTTTCGGCCTTCGCCGACCGCATGGGCGAGAAAGTGGCCACGGATCAATGCACGGTCGTCGACGACGGCACGCTCGCCGATCGGCGCGGATCGCTGAGCATCGACGACGAAGGCACGCCCTCGGCCTGCAATACCCTGATCGAGAACGGCCGCCTCGTCGGCTACATGCAGGATCGGCTGAATGCGCGGCTGATGGGCGCAAAGCCGAC
>CAZSGS010000292.1:0-3832 GCA_964606365.1 uncultured Wenzhouxiangella sp.
ACGCCGTGCTGGCCAAGCTCGAGGAGGCCGGCGGGCAGATCAGCACCGGCGAGAACTGGGTCGAGCTCGACATGGCCGGTCGGCGTCCCAGGGCGGTCAACGTGACCACGGCGCCGTACCCCGGATTCCCCACCGACATGCAGGCGCAGTTCACCGCGCTCAACGCCATCGCCGAGGGCACCGGCGTCGTGCGCGAGACGGTTTTCGAGAACCGCTTCATGCACGTCCTGGAACTGCAGCGTCTGGGGGCCGATATGCGCCTGGAGGGCAACGCCGTCGTGATCAAGGGCGTGGCCCGCCTGACGGCCGCCCCGCTGATGGCCACCGATCTGCGTGCCTCCGCCTGCCTGGTGCTCGCCGGCCTGGTGGCGGAGGGCGAGACGTTGATCGATCGCGTCTATCACATCGATCGCGGGTACGAAAACATCGAGGAGAAGTTCCGCCAGCTGGGCGCCGATATTCGCAGGCTGCCCGGCTGACGCCTCGCCCGAGGTCAGCCCCTGGTCGCTTGCAGACGTTGCCCCGGCACCTGGCCGGTCAACAGGCCGTCGCGCCAGACCAGCCGCCCGTTGACCCAGGTGGCGGCCACGCATGCCGGCAGCTTGCGCCCGGCGAACGGTGTCCAGCCGCACTGCGAGAGCTGTGATTGCTCGTCCACCACGCAGCGGCGCGAACCATCGAGCAGCACCAGGTCGGCCCAGCAGCCTTCTCGCGCAAATCCCCGCTCCGCCAGGCCGAATCGCCGCGCGGGGTTGTGGGCGATCTTCTCGACCAGCTTTTCCGGGCTGAGCATGCGTGCAGCCACCAGCGACCAGGCGACGGGCAGTGCGAACTGGATCACCGGCATCCCGGCCGCCGCTGCCGAGTAGCGCGAACCCTTGTCGCGCAGCAGCTGCGGTGCATGTCCGGAAGCGATGATATCGATCCGATCGTCGGCCACGGCGCGCCGCAGCGCGGCACGGTCGGCATCGCCCTGGACGGCCGGGTCGTACTTGATCAGGTTGCCCAGTTCGTCGTAGTCGATATCCATGAAGTACAGGTGCGGCAGGCAAGCGCCGGCTGACAGCCGCTTGTGCGCGATCTCACCGGCTTCGAGCATCTCGGTCTCGTCGAGGGTGCTGATGCCGGCGACGTGAATCGCCGCGTCCCCGAACAGGCCGGCAGCGAGATCCAAGGCGGCCCGGCTGGCCTGGCGCGAATGGATTTCCGGATGGACGGAGGCGGGCAGTTCACCCTGGCCGCGAGACATCGTGCGCGCCCGATTGGCTTCGACGATCTCGCCGTCCTCGCCGTGGAAGACCGGCAGCAGCGGCGTGGCGCCGACCAGTTCGGCGAGCCTGGCCGGGTCGTTGACGACGTCGTTCAGGCCCGCGCCGCCCACGCAGACCGACATCGCGCTGGCGTCCGATCGCTTCGTGGCGCGGACTTCGTCGAGGTTGCCGCTGGCTGCGCCCAGGTAGAAGCCGTAGTTGGCCGACGAGCGTCCATGGGCGCGGCTGAACTTGTCGAGCAGCGCCTGGCGCGTCGTGGTCGCAGGGCGCGTGTCGGGAAAATCCAGGAAGCTGGTGACGCCGCCGGCGACCGCCGCCCGCGATTCGGTGGCGATGTTGCCTATTCTCGTCAGGCCGGGTTCACGAAAATGGACCTGGGTGTCGACCATCCCCGGCACGAGATAGCGCCCGCGCGCGTTCACGACCGTCTCGCGCGGTCGCGCGCTCAGTTCGCCGTCCATCCGGTCGATCCGCCCCCGTTCGATCCGGACATCCGTCTCGATTGTCGCCCCTTCGTTGACCAGCCGGGCGTTGGTGATAAGCCAGCGGCTCATTTGACCTCGTCGTCCTCGTAGCCGGGCACCGGGTCTTCTCCGCCCGGGCAGAACGGATGGCAGCGCAGCAGGCGCTTGAGCGCCAGCCAGCTCCCTCGCCAGGGGCCGTAAAGCTCGATCGCCTGCCTCGCGTAGACCGAACAGGTCGGGTCGAAGCGGCACTGGCCGCCGATCCAGGGCGAGAGCAAATAGCGGTAGGCCCGGATCAGCGCGAGTAAAAAAGTCTGCATTGGGGGTTGCCGGTGATTGACGACTAGGATATATAATCGTCCGTTTTGCAACAACCTGCCTTGAAGAGGCCGCGAGCTGATGCCCAGCAAGATTGTCGATTTACCAGAAGGCTACAAGCCCTCCGAAGACGAAGAATACATGTGCCAGGAACACCTGGAGTATTTTCGCCGAAAGCTGTTGCAGTGGCGCGAAGACCTGATCCAGGAGTCCCAGGAGACGATCAACAACCTGCGTGGCGAAGTGCGTGACGTCGGCGACGAAGCCGAACGCGCCAGCCGCGAGACCGAGAACAGCCTGGAACTACGTACGCGCGATCGCTACCGCAAGCTGCTCAACAAGATCGATCAGGCGCTCGCCCGCATCGACGACAGAGAATACGGCTATTGCGAGGAAACGGGCGAGGAAATCGGATTGGCCCGCCTCGAGGCCCGTCCGAACGCCACCCTCTGCTTCGACGCCCAGGAACGCTGGGAGCTCAAACAGAAGCAGATGCGCAACAGCCGCTGATCCTGGCGGTATCGGTGGCGCAGCGCCCGTCGGTCGCCCGCGTCTGAAGGGCGACATCCTGCCGCGATTGCGCACCCGGACTGCAATCGCACAACGGCCGCCCGGTCGCCCCGTAAACGGGAGACGACGGGGCGCGACCCGGTCTATCCGGCCCGGGTCTGGCCGGCGTTCTCGAGTGCCAGCCCGGCCTGGCGCCGGATTTCGTTCAACATCGCGTTGAGCCCGTTCGCGCGGGTCGGGGAAAGGTGTTCGCTCAGGCCGATATCGACGACGAAGTGCGGCTCGGAGTCGAGAATTTCGCGCGCGCTGCGGCCGGAGTAGACCTTGAGCAACAGGGCGATCAGGCCCGAGACGATGGCGGCGTCGGAATTGGCGCGGAAGATCATCCGCTCGGCGTCGCCCTCGGTGATCAGCCAGACCTGCGATTGGCAGCCGGCCAGGAGCCGGTCGTCGGTCTTCTCGGCCTTGTCGAGTTCGGGCAGTTTCTTGCCCAGGTCGATCAGGTACTGGTAGCGGTCCATCCAGTCGTCGAACAGGCCGAAGTCCTCGACGATTTCGCGCTGCGCGGTCTCGATGCTCACGACGTCAGCCTCCAGCGCGTGCCCTGCGGGCCGTCTTCGAGTTCGATGCCGCGTTCGGCCAGATCGTCGCGGATGCGATCGGCCGTGGCGAAATCGCGCGACTTGCGCGCGGCGTTGCGCGCCTCGATCAGGCCTTCGATTTCGTCCGCGTCGACGCTGTCGCTGCCCGGCCGCTGCTTGAACCAGGCTTCCGGGTCGGCCTGCAGCAGGCCCAGCAGGTCGGCGGTGGCCTTCAGGCGGGCGGCGAGTTCGGGTTGTTCGTTCGCCCCGGCCGAGGAGAGGCGGCGCGCCAGGTTGTTGAGTTCCGCCAGCGCGGTGGGTGTGGTGAGGTCGTCTTCGAGCGCGGCGATGACCGCCGGCTCGGGCTCGGCGTCGATTTCCGCCGGCGGATGGTCGCGCAGCAGCCCGTAGAGCCGGTCGAGGGTGTTCTGCGCCTGCTCGAGCGCGGATTCCGACCAGTCCAGCGGCTGGCGGTAGTGGGCCGACAGCAGCAGGTAGCGCAGCACTTCGCCGGGCCATTCCTCGAGAAGATCGTGAACGATCAGGGTATTGCCCAGTGATTTCGACATCTTGCGCTTTTCGACCGTCACGAAGCCGTTGTGCATCCAGTAGCGGGCGAAGCGGTCGGTGCCGTGGGCGCAGCGGCTCTGCGCGATCTCGTTCTCGTGGTGCGGGAAGATCAGATCCT
>CAZSGS010000293.1:0-3828 GCA_964606365.1 uncultured Wenzhouxiangella sp.
CCACGTGAGACGCTGCTGGCGCCCATCTCCCAGGTGGTCAACGTGGTCGAACGACGGCAGACGCTGCCGGTTCTGGCCAATTTCCTGATCGAAGCCGTTGACGAGGGCCTTCGGATAACCGGCACCGACATGGAGGTCGAGATCGTTGCACGGGCGCAGGCGGAAGTGGCGCAGACCGGCGCGATCACGGTCCCGGCGCGCAAGCTGGTCGATATCTGCCGGGCGCTGCCCGAAGGCGTGCAGATCAACGTCCAGCTCAACGAAGACAAGCTGGCCGTCCACGCCGGTCGCAGCCGATTCAGCCTGGCAACGCTGCCGGCGACCGAGTTTCCGTCCAGCGATCAGGCCGAGACGCAACAGGTCTACGAAGTCAACCAGGGCCGCTTGCGCTGGCTGCTGGAGAAGACCTCCTTCGCCATGGCGCAGCAGGACGTCAGGCACTATCTCAACGGGCTGCTGCTGGAATTCCGGGAAGGGCAGCTTCGGTCCGTGGCCACCGACGGCCACCGGCTGGCACTGGCCGAAACGGAAGCCGAGATCAGCGGCGAGGCGCGCAGCGTCATCGTCCCGCGAAAGGGCGTGATGGAACTCAACCGTATTCTCGAGGACATCGACGAACCCCTGAAGATCATGCTGGGCCAGGGTTTTCTGCGGGTGGATCGCGAGCGTATCGTCATGACCACCAAGCTGATCGATGGTCGCTTCCCGGATTACGAAGCCGTCATACCGCTGCTGAGCGAGCAGCCGATGAAGGTCGACCGCGACGAATTCACGCACGCGCTGCAGCGCGCCGCGATTCTCTCCAACGAGAAGTACCGCGGCGTTCGCCTGGAAATGCTGCCGGACACCCTGCGCATCGTTGCGCACAACCCGCAGCAGGAAGAGGCGACCGAGGAAATCGAGGCCGAGCACAACTTCGACAAGCTCAAGGTCGGGTTCAATGTGAACTACGTGATGGATGCACTGAGTTCGATGGAGGGCGAGAAGGTGTCGATTTCGATCAAGGACGCCAACAGCTCCTGCCTGATCACCGACCCGGACAGCGAGGCCGTTCGCCAGGTCGTGATGCCCCTGAAGCTTTGATCTCTTGAGCCTGGCGCGTCTGTCGATCCGCGGGGTTCGCAATCTCGAACCCCTCGAGCTGACGCCGGCGCCGGGCATGAACTGGTTCTTCGGTTCCAACGGGGCCGGCAAGACCAGCATTCTCGAAGCCATCTTCCTGCTCGCGCGCGGGCGTTCGTTCCGCTCGGCGCGCGTCTCCCGTGTCATCCAGAAGGAAACGGACGCACTGACGGTGGTCGCGCAACGCGCCGACACCGACCGTCGGCTCGGCGTCGAGCGCGGCGCGGATGGGTGGCGGGGGCGGATCGATGGACAGGACTGCGCGCGCATCAGCGAGTTCGCCGCCCTGCTGCCCCTGACCCTGATCGAACCCGGCAGCCACGCGCTCATCGACGGCGGGCCTGAACGGCGCCGGCAGTTCCTGGACTGGCAATTGTTCCACGTGGAACCTTCCTACCTGACGGCCTGGCAACGCTTCGCCCGTCTACTGCGCCAGCGCAATGCCGCCTTGAGGGGTCAGGCGTCGGATTCGATGCTCGACGCCCTCGAGCCTGATTTCGTCAAGAGCGCCGAACGCATCGGGGCCGCGCGGCGCGCGCTGGTCGAGCGGCTGGCGACATTCGTCGGTGACGTCGAGGATGAACTCGGCTTCAGCCTGCCGGGTCATCTGGCGCTTCAGTACCGCGATGGGCATCCCCGCGACGCCGAGCTGGCGTCACTGTTGCGCGATCAGCGCAATCGCGACCGCGAGCGCGGTTTTACCCGGCACGGCCCCCATCGCGCGGAACTGCGGCTGGTCTGCGACGGACGGGCGGCCGCGGAAATGTCGCGCGGGCAACAGAAGCTGGTTGCCGTGGTTCTGCTACTGGCCCAGTATCGCCTGCTGTCACAAGGTCAGTCCCTGGCGCCCCTGTTGTTGGTGGACGATCCCGTATCGGAGCTCGATGGCCCGCATCTTCAGGCGTTGCTTGGCTGGCTGGGACGCGAATCCGTCCAGAGCTGGATTACCGCTACCACCGAGTCGCCGTCGCCCGCTCGGATGTTCCACGTGGAACACGGGCGCGTCGAGCGTCGGTGATATAATCCCGCGATGAAGTTCCGCGAACGCTGGTAAACCCCCGGGGCAACGCAGCGAGCGGGTGGCCGAGGCTGGCCGCCGGGCGATCTCGAACGCAGGCTCATTCGCAATCCCGGGGTTCACGGACGTTCGGCGGGCGCGCGCAAACCTTCCTGGAAACCGCATCTACATGGCGCAAGACAATTACGGCTCAACCAGCATCAAGGTTCTCAAGGGCCTGGATGCCGTCCGCAAACGGCCGGGCATGTACATCGGCGACACCGACGACGGCACCGGCCTGCACCACATGGTCTTCGAGGTTGTCGACAATTCGATCGACGAAGCCCTCGCGGGTCACTGCGATCGCATTCGCGTCATTCTTCACGGCGACGGCTCGGCCAGCGTCTCGGACAACGGCCGCGGCATTCCGGTCGACCTGCACGAGGAGGAAGGCCGGTCTGCGGCGGAAGTGATCATGACCGTCCTGCATGCCGGCGGGAAGTTCGACGACAACTCCTACAAGGTATCCGGCGGTCTGCACGGCGTGGGCGTGTCGGTGGTCAACGCCCTGTCCGAGAGGCTCGAGCTCGTCATTCACCGCCAGGGCCAGCGCTGGTACCAGAGCTATACCCACGGCGTACCCGACGAACCGCTGAGCGCCACCGGCGCGAGCGAGCGCAACGGCACCGAGATTCGCTTCACCCCCAGCGGCGAGACTTTCTCGGACGTGGAGTTCCACTACGATATCCTCGCCAAGCGGCTGCGCGAGTTGAGCTTCCTCAATTCCGGGATCCAGATCGAGCTCATCGACGAGCGTAGCGGCAAGCAGGACCGCTTCATGTACGAAGGCGGCATCCGCTCCTTCGTTCAGCATCTCGGCGACAAGAAAAGCCCCCTGCATCCCAATCCGCTGCACTTCTCGACCGAGGTCGACGGCATCACCGTCGAGGCCGCCCTGCAGTGGACGGACGCCTACCAGGAATCGGTGTTCTGCTTTACCAACACCATCCCGCAGAAGGATGGCGGCACGCACATGGCCGGTTTCCGCGCCGCGCTCACGCGCACCATCAACAACTACATCGACGAATCGGGCCTGGCGAAGAAATCGAAGGTCCAGACGTCCGGTGAGGATTGCCGCGAGGGCCTGATCGCGGTGCTGTCGGTCAAGGTGCCCGACCCCAAGTTCTCCTCCCAGACCAAGGACAAGCTGGTTTCCTCCGACGTCAAGCCGGCCGTGGAGTCGGCGCTGTCGCAACACCTGCGCGACTTTCTGCTCGAGCATCCGAACGATGCCAAGTCGATCGTCGGCAAGGTGATCGAGGCGGCCCGGGCGCGCGAGGCCGCGCGCAAGGCACGCGACATGACGCGCCGCAAGGGTGTCCTCGATGTGGCAGGCCTGCCCGGCAAGCTGGCCGACTGCCAGGAGAAGGACCCGGCGCTTTCCGAACTGTTCATCGTCGAGGGTGATTCGGCCGGCGGTTCGGCCAAGCAGGGCCGCAACCGCAAGTCGCAGGCGATCCTGCCGCTGAAGGGCAAGATTCTCAACGTGGAGAAAGCGCGTTTCGACAAGATGCTCGGCTCCGCGGAGGTCGGCACGCTGATCACGGCCCTGGGTACCGGCATCGGCCGCGACGAGTTCAACATCGACAAGCTGCGCTACCACCGCATCATCATCATGACCGACGCCGACGTCGACGGCTCCCATATTC
>CAZSGS010000294.1:0-3816 GCA_964606365.1 uncultured Wenzhouxiangella sp.
CGGTGGTCGAACTGGGGCCGGGTACCGGTGGTACCACGCGTGCGATACTCGCCGCCATGCCGGCCGACGCACGGCTGTTGACGATCGAACTCGATCCGCAGTTTTCCTCCATCCTCGAGGGCTTTGGCGACGAGCGCCTCATTCCGCATACCGGAAGCGCCACGGACCTTGCGGAAATCCTGGCCGAATACGGACTGGACGCGCCCGATGCGGTGATCTCCGGCATTCCCTTTTCCACCATGCCGCGCCAGATCGGCTTGGCCATCATTGCCGCCATCCGCGACAGCCTGGCGCCGGGCGGGCGCTTCGTCGCCTACCAGTTCCGCGGCGCGGTCGGCCGGCTCGGCAAGGAAGTGATGGGCGACCCGGAGGTGGAGCTGGAGGTGCTCAACATCCCGCCGATGCGTTTCTATACCTGGAAGAACGAGGCGCCGGCGGCGACCTGAAGACAACGAGGGCTGCCGCGCGGATTCAGTCGGTGGCGCCCAGCCCGAGTACGGCGCTGGCGATCGAAAAGTAGATCAGGATGCCGCCCACGTCGGCCACCGAAGTGATCAGCGGCGTGCTCGCGGTCGCCGGATCCAGCTTCAGCCGCTGCAGCACGAAGGGCAGGAGAACGCCGATCATTCCGCCCATGATGACCACGGCGAACATCGCCAGCCCGACCACCAGTGCAAGTTCCTGGCCGATGGCTTCGCCGCCTCGCCACGCGCCGATGGCCGCGACCGTTGCTGCCATTGTCAGGCCGAGCATGACCGCGACCGAGAGTTCCTTGCCCCACATTTTCAGCCAGTCGGCGGCGGCGACGTCGCCGGTGGCCAGCGCGCGTACCATCAGCGTGGCCGACTGACTGCCGGCGTTGCCGCTGCCGGCAATGATCATGGGAAGGAAGAAGACCAGCCCGATCACTGCTTCGATGGATTGTTCGTAGAACGAGATGGCCAGGCCGCTGAACAGGTTGACCACGATCAGAATCATCAGCCAGCCGATCCGCTTCCGGTAGAGAAAGGTCGGGCTGGCTTCGCGAATCGAGACATTGAGCCGGCTGCTGCCGCCGAATTTGTGGAAATCCTCGGTGATTTCGGCTTCGGCGACGTCCATGATGTCATCGACCGTGACGATGCCGAGCAAAACGCCGCTGCGGTCGGTCACGGGCAGGGTGCTGATGTCGTAGTGCTGGATCGTCTGGACGGCTTGCTCGCGGTCGGCATCGGCTTCGATCTGGATGACGTCCTCGTCCATCAGGGCTTCCACGCGCACGTCCTGGCGGGCCAGGATGAGATCCTTGAGGCGGAGCGCGTCGAGCAGCTTGCCCCGATCGTCGGTGACGAACACGAAGTTGACCGTCTCGCCGCGGTGTGCCTCGTGGCGGATGTGATCGAGTGCGCGGGTCAAGCGCCACTCCGGCCTGATCGATACGTAGCGCGTGGTCATCAGGCGCCCGACCGATTCTTCCGGGTAGCCGAGTAGTTTCAGGGACTGCTCGAGATCATCCGGGCCGAGCAGCTTGAGGAATCCTTCGAGCTCGCCTGGCGCCAGGCTTTCGAGGAAGGCCGTGCGGTCGTCGGGTAGCAGTTCGCGCAGGATGGTTCGCGCCTGATCGGGCTCGAGCTCGCTGATGACGTCGCGCTGCAGACCCTGGTTCAGGTAGGAGAATGCGTCTGCCCGTCGCTCTTCCGGGAGGCTGTCCAGCAGCCGGAGCCGAGCATCCGGCGGCAATTGCGACATCGCGCCGGCGATGTCCTGCACGGCCATTTCCTCAAGCCGGTCGGCCAGTTCCCGTTCGCGGCCGAGGTTGTGCAGGGTCAGCAATTCAGCGGTTCGGCCGGTTTCAGACATCTGTCGAGTCCTCCTGCTGGCGGTGGCTGTTGCGGTAGGCGAGAGCAACCCGAGACCCGCACCCGAGCATTGCGGCTTGGCTGCAGTATATCGGTGGGCCTCGGCCTGTCAACGATTCCGGACGGGGTTGGTGTTGCCTGTGAGCGCGCTTATGGCATACAATAGCGGGCTTGCCTGATTAGCGGGCAACCCTTGCTCCACGGGGGCCGGACGAGCGGTCTGCCGGGGGCTTTGCGAGACGGGCCGAGTGCCCGGGCTTGGAAATCCACGAGGAGTCAAAATGCGACATTATGAAATCGTTCTCCTGGTCCACCCGGACCAGAGCGAACAGGTGAACGGTATGCTCGAGCGCTACCGCAGCCTGGTCGAGGAGAAAGGCGGCAGCGTTCACCGCAGCGAGGACTGGGGTCGGCTTCAGCTGGCTTACACCATCGCGAAGCTGCACAAGGCGCACTACCTGATGCTCAACATCGAGTGTGATGCCGAAACCCTGGCTGAGCTGGAGAGTATCTTCAAGTTCAACGACGCCATCCTGCGTCATCTCATCGTTCGAAAGGACAAGGCCGAGACCGAGCCTTCGGTCATGCTCAAGCGCAAGGAAAGCAAGGACGAGCGTGAAAGCAGTGCCCGTCGCGAACGCTCGGATGACAGCGGCGACGACAAGAATGATGACGACGATTCCGACGACGATTCCGAGAAAGCAAGTTCGGACAACGAGTCGGACGACAACGACGAACAGGAAAAGGCGGAGGGCTGAACCATGGCGCGATTCATGAGAAGACGGAAGTACTGCCGTTTCACGGTCGAAGGTATCGAGGAAGTCGACTACAAGGATGTCGAACTGCTCAAGGACTTCGTCGGCGAAACCGGCAAGATCGTCCCGAGCCGAATCACCGGCACCAAGGCGCGTTTTCAGCGTCAGCTGGGTACGGCGATCAAGCGGGCCCGCTACCTGGCTCTGTTGCCGTACTCCGACAACCACTGATCGCTTGAGGTGACGTCATGAAGCTGATTCTGCTTGAAAACATCTACAACCTGGGCGAGCTCGGTGACACGGTGAACGTGAAAGCCGGCTATGGCCGCAATTTTCTGCTGCCGCGCGGCCTGGCCGTGCCGGCCACCAGGGACAACGTCGAGAAGTTCGAGGCTCGTCGCGAAGAGCTGCAGCGACACGCTGACGAACGAATGGCTGCCGCGGAAGCGCGCAAGGAAGCCATCGAGGCGATCGATGAAGTGCGCTTTGCCGTTCCGGTCAGCCCGGAAGGTCGCTTGTACGGCTCGATCAATCCGCACGAGATCGCGGGCAAGCTCACCGAGATGGGCTACGCGGTCGAGAAGTCCGAAGTGGACATGCCGGAGGGGCCGATTCGCGAGCCCGGCGAGTTCACGGTCGGGCTGATTCTGCACGCCGATGTGCAGACCGAGATCAAGGTGACGATCATCGCCGCGGAAAGCTGATCTCCGACGCCCGCCCCGCGGGGCGGGCGATTTGCCGACGAAAGCCACCGGAGAAGCCGGCCACCGACGCGATCCGTCGCGTGAGTGGTCGGCCGATTCGGTGGCTTTCGCGCTCTCGGCGGTTGGTCACGCGGGCCGAAACCGGTCTATACTGATCGAGTCTTCGCGCAGCAACGGACCCGGTAGCAAAGAGCAGTGGCAGAGCCCCGAATTTCGACACTGAGCAACGTCAAGGCCCCGCCGCATTCCAACGAGGCGGAGCAGTCGCTGCTGGGCGCGCTGATGCTCAGCCCGGATGTCTGGGACCGGGTGGCCGACAAGGTCGACGAGGTCGACTTCTACCGCGAGAATCACCGCCTGATCTTTCGCGCCATCTCGGAGCTTACCGGCGACGGGCAGCCGTGCGATGCGGTGACGGTCACCGAATGGTTCGGCCGGCACGGCAAGCTCGACAAGGTCGATGCCGGCGCCTACATCACCATGCTGGCCAACGAGACGCCCGGTCCGGCGAATGCCGCG
>CAZSGS010000295.1:0-3812 GCA_964606365.1 uncultured Wenzhouxiangella sp.
AGTACTGGGTCATCAGGCGGTGGAATCGGTCACCCAGGTCGAGATCGACGAGCAGGTCACGCGCCTGGCCGAGCAGCACTTTCCCGAGCTGTGCGAGCGCAACGACGACCCGCGCGCCGAGCTGGTCTTCGACGACGGCCTGGCGCACGTGAAGAACCTCGAGCCGGGCAGCATGGATGTCATCATCGTCGACTCGACCGACCCGATCGGCCCGGCCGAGGGCCTGTTCGGACCGGGATTCGTCGCCGACTGTTTCGCGGCGCTGTCCGACGGCGGCCTGTTCCTGCAGCAAAGCGAGTCGCCCCTGCTGCACGGCAAGCTCATCGCCGGCATTCGCGACAACATGGCAGGGGCCGGCTTTACCACCAGCAAGACCCTGGGCTTCCCGCAGCCCTGCTATCCCTCGGGCTGGTGGTCGGTAACCCAGGCGCGCAAGGGTGGCGAGATCGAGGCGGTGACACCCGAGCGCTTCGAGGCGTCCGGCATCAAGACGCGCTACTTCAACCCCGGGGTGCACGTGGGGGCGTTGGCGACGCAGTTGCCGTAGGTCGGGGCCGCGTCCCCGACGGACGGCGCCGGATTACTCGGTCGGGCAGTCGCCGATGCGCTCACCGGACACTTCGATGGTCATCTCCATGGCGCCCATCTGGGTTTCCATGGTGCCCTCGATGGTGCCGCTGGCGGAGGTTCCGGCGAAGGCCATTTCGGCGTCCATGGTCATCTCGGTCCCGTCGGGCTGGGTGCAGAGCATGGAGTAGGTCATGCCATCGCTGCGCAGGTCCTTGTGGGTGATCTCGCATTCGTCGACGTCGTCGAGAAAGGCATCGCCTTCGGCAATGTCCTCGGCGGTGACGCATTCTTCACTGGACTGGTTCTGATCCGGGATCGGCACATCGCCGGAGAAGGTCATGCTGTTTTCGTACTTCCACAGGCCGGGCTCGATATTGGGTGTCTCGGCGACGGCTACCGTGGCCAGGCCAAGCGCCAGGGCGGCGGCAAGGGTGCGTGCAATCATTGGTCACTCCTCGGTTTGGGGAATGCCGGGCCGGGCCCGGCGTGTTCTCGTCGGCATGCATGTTCTATCGCGCAATATCTAACGCAATCGGCCAGCCAGTCATGCCAGGCTGTGTGGCCACCAGGTGCATTGTACCGTGGCGGGCCGGCGCAACCTGAGCGGCGGCTGAATCAGTAGCAGCGCGGGATGCGCGACCCGGTTTCCTTGCGGCACTCTTGCCGGGCGTCGTCGGCCAGGTCGAATTCGAATGCCAGGCGCATCCGATGCTCGACGGGCTGATCGCCCTCGCGGAAGGGCTCGAACCGCCAGTCGGAGACGGCCTCGCGCGCGGATTTGGCGAAGGACAGGCCGCGCGGTGATTCGTCGAGCACGCGGATGTCGCGGACTTCGCCGCTGCGCGTGACCAGGAATTCCACTTCCACGCTGCCGTCGATATCGTTTCGCCGGGCCCGTGTCGGGTACTCCGGCTCCACCCGCTCGATCAGCTTGCCGCCGATGCGTCCGGGCTCCGGCTGTCTGGACGCAGCAGCGCGCTCGGATGGTTGGGGTAGAGCGGGGGCGGCGAGGGACGGGTGCGTCAGCATGGCCAGCGCCTGTCCGGCTTCCGGATCGATCATCCGGGATGCCGGCGGCAGGGGTTCGGCGGGATCCATCTTCGGCAGCTCCGGGGGCTCGGACGAGGCCGGAGTGGTCTCGGCGTCCTCGACGGATTCGGTTCGTGCCTCGATCGGTTCGGCCAGAGCGGCCAACTCTCCTGCCGGTGCCGCGGGCTCGTTTCTTTCCGTTCGGGTCGGTTGCTCGATGGGTTGCGCCTGCGTCGGCTCGGGCTTCGGTTGATCCGGCTCGGGTTCGGCAACGGTTTCCGTGACCGGCTCGGGCTTCGGCTGATCCGGCTCGGGTTCGGCAGCGGCATCCGAGACCGGTTCGGGCTTCGGCTGATCCGGCTCGGGCTCGGCGGCGGCTTCCGTGACCGGTTCGGGCGTTTCGGCCTCCTGCTCGACATACTGCAGGCCGCCGAGGGCCGCGAGCACCAGGGTAATCAGCAGCGCCGGCCCGGCCAGGCCCAGCTGGCTGCCGGGTCGGCCGCGTTCGACCAGCCGGCGGATCCGGCTGAGCACTTGCCCGTCGTCGACGGCCAGCGCCAGTTTGGGTCCGCGATAGCGCAGCTTTTCGATCGCGGCCAGCATTTCCACGTAGGCCAGGCGGTCGTTGGTGACGGTGACCGCCAGGTCGTCGCAGGCGTTCTCGCGCTCGGTCCGGATGCGGTTGGAGACCCAGCGGACCACCGGGTGATAGAACAGCGCGGTCTCGACGACCGTCTGGCAGAGATTGACCAGGTGGTCGAGGCGGCGCAGGTGGGCCAGTTCGTGCGCCAGAACCATCTCGACCTGCCGTGCCGGAAGGCCGAGCATGACGGCCGGCGGCAGCAGCACCAGCGGCTTGAGATAGCCGATGACCACGGGCGAGCGGATGCCGTTCGATACGGCGACCGCCACCGGTCTGCCGACGGACAGACGCGCCGCCAGCGCCCGAAGTTGCGGGACGAGCGCCGAGGCCGCGCGGAAATCGGCGCCGCGCCGAAGCTTGCGCAGGAAGCGCCAGCCGATCAGCAGGCGGATGCTGAGCACGATGACGCCCGCCACCCAGGCCAGCACCACCCAGTGGACAAAATCGATAGCGTAGCCGGTCGCCGGAACCGTGCTCGGCGCCGATACGAACGCGGTGGCCGCGTCCGTCGCGCCGGACGCCCCGGCTGCGGCGGGCACCGACGCAGCCGGGGCGCTTGCCAGCAGCAGGGCCAGCGTGATCGGCGGCGCGAGCGCGAGCAGGGCCAGGGTCGTAACGGCCACGAGATAGCGCGAATGCGCCGAGGCCGTGCGCGTCAGCGGCAGCGAAGCTGCGTAGAGCAGGCCGATGATCGCGCCCTGCCAGAGGAAATGAAGGAGCGACAGGCCGAGCGCCTCGACCAGGGCGTGATCGAACCAGTTCATGCCGTGCCGCCTCCTTCGGTTTCGTGGCGCAGGCGCTGGATGAGCCGCTCGATTTCGGCAAGCTCTTCGGAACTGGCGGGTTTCGATGTACCGAGTGCCTGAAGGACCAGCTGCGACGCCGATCCCTCGTAGACGCGATCGACGAAATCGTCGAGCATGGCGCGCTGCGTGGGTTCTTCGCCGCAGGTCGGCCTGAATACGTGGGCGCGCTGCGAGTCGTCGCGCTGGAGCAGGCCCTTGCCGTGCATGATCTGCATCTGCTTGAGCGTCGTGGTGTAGCTGTGGCCGGCGTCAACGCCGATGGCTTCGTGAACGGCGCGTACCGTCGAGGAACCCTGCTGCCACAGGTACTTGAGAATCTTCAGTTCCGACGGCGTCGGTTTCGGGGGTTGGCTCATCGTGGACTCCCAGCGGGATACGCTACCTTCGGTTTCGAACGAAGCATTTCGTACGAGATTCCAATCTAGTCAACGGCGGGCGCGCTGTCAATCGCCGCGCCGGCGCGTGCCTTCCGTGGGGCGAGCCGCGAGCGGATCCGCCGGCCAGGGATGCTTGGGGTAACGGCCCCGCATGTCCGCGCGGACGCCGGGGTAGGCGTTGCGCCAGAAGCTGGCCAGGTCGGCGGTGACGGCCAGCGGCCGCCCGGCCGGAGAGAGCAGGTGAAGCGTCACGGCCACCCGGCCGTGCGCGATCGACGGCGTCTGCCGGCAGCCGAGCATCGCCTGCAGCTTGATGGCGAGCGCCGGCGGGGTCTCGGCGAGGTAGTCGAGCGCCGCCTGCCGGCCGGTCGGGACGGCGAGCCGGGC
>CAZSGS010000296.1:0-3809 GCA_964606365.1 uncultured Wenzhouxiangella sp.
TCATGGCATCGACCTGCATGCCCGACTGGAAGATCTTCTGGGTGCCGCTGACCACAACGCGATCACCGGCGCCCAGCCCTCCTTCGATCACCACCAGCGGGCCGACTTCCCGACCCGTGCGCACGGGTCGGCGTTCGGCTCGGTTGTCGACGCCCACGACGTAAACGTAGCGGCGATCCTGGTCGGTGAGCACGGCCTTGCGGTTGACCAGCTTGGCCTGGTCGATCCGGGATACCGGCATCTCGACGCGCGCGAACTGCCCCGGTCGGAGCCTGCCCTGCGGATTGGGCAGGACCGCCCGGAAGGTCAGCGTTCCGGTATCGGAATCGAGCCGGTTGTCGATGTAGTCGAGCCGGCCCGTATGGGTCGCCTGTTGACTGCCTTCCAGCGTGACGGTGACCTCGGTATTCGATGCGGGATCGACCAGGGTCATGCTGCCCAGGCCCACCGACTCGTTGCTGTCGAAGTACACGTGCAACGGGTCGACCGACACGATGGTCGTCAGCAGGCTCTGGTCGGCATTGGCCAGGTTCCCTTTCGTGACCAGGGCCCGGCCGGCGCGACCGCTGACCGGCGCGGTGACCCGCGTGTACGCCAGGTCGAGTTCAGCCGTGTCGAGTGCTGCTTCGGCCATGCTCACGCGAGCCTGTGCCCGGGCCAGCGCCGCCTGGCGCTGGTCGTATTCCTCGCGCGAGACCGCGCTGTCTTCCATCAGGCGTCGGGCGCGCTCGGCTTCCTGCTCCGCCAGGCTCGCCTGCGTGCGCGCGTCCTGCAGATCGGCGCGCGCCGATTTCACCTGCGCCTCGTAGGGCCGAGGATCGATCCGGAACAGCACATCGCCGGCCTCGACCAGCTCGCCTTCCTCGAAGGTGACTTCCTGGATATAGCCGCTCACTCGCGGGCGCAGATCGATCGTCTCCGGCGCTTCGAGCCGGCCCGTGAACGTCTCGCGCAAGGTCACCGGTTCCACCAGTACCTGCGCGACATCCACCTGTGGAGGCGGCGGAGCCTGTTCGTCCTGCCCGCTGGCCTCGCAGCCGACCACGGTGGCGCCCACGGCCACCCAAAGCAATGTATTCAAGAGAAGATCCCTTGCGCGCGGCTTGTCTGATTCGAAACTCTGCATCATTCCTGCTCCTGCATGGTTGATTCGCGTCGAAGCGACGCTGCCCCGTTCTGAGTCGTTCACCGGCTGCGTGATTCGACATCGGGCGGCCGGTTGTTCGGGGGCTGTTCGAGTGATGCAAAGTATGGAAGGCGGCGGTCCGGAGGCGGTAGCAGGATCCTGCCGCGTGATTGCCTGATCCTGCAGGATTGAACTCGCAGCCCGGTTCGAGGGACCAATCAGACCGGACCGAGGGCAAGTGTGTCAGCATCGTGACATGCTGATACAACGGTGTTTTAGTGGTTCGGGCCGTACATGAGCAATCCGCGATAAATAGCGCCTGATTGCCCGTTCCTGCTCATTGATTGCCTATTCCTGCCAGAATCGGAGCGATTCGCTGGCGTGATGGGAATCGCGGCGTATACTGCATTTCGACCCCAGGCTCATCAATCGGGAGCGCCCCATGCAGGCATCCGCAGCCACCAAGTCGCCCGACTCCAAAGCGCGAGTCAATCCGGAGCTCGTCGAACTCACCGGGAGACTGACCGGCGGTCCCGGCCAGCACGCCACCGACATTCCCGGGCTGAACCTCTATCGCGCCGACGAAGCCATCACCTGCCACTGGGGCGTGTGCGAACCCTCGCTGTGCTTCTTCATCCAGGGCCGCAAACGCATTTCATTCGGCGACCACGACATCGAGTTCTCGTCGCTGACCTACATGGTCAACAACATTCATCTTCCCGTTCAGGCCGGGACGCTGGATGCGTCACCCGAACAGCCCTACCTGGCCGCAAAGCTCATCATAGATCCGAAGGAAGTGGCCGAACTCATCCTTCAGTTCGGCGACCGCCTGCCCGCACCCGAAAAGGACAGCGAATGCCCGGTCGGCTCCTGCGGAATGTGCCGCACCTCCATGGGCGAAGACACCCAGCACGCACTCCAGCGCCTGCTCGAACTGCTCGAGAAACCCGAGGACATCCCGGTACTGGCCCCCATGGCCCGCCGCGAGATCCTCTACCGGGCGATGATGGGCGAACTGGGCCCGAGAATCCGCAAGTTCGCCACCAGCGACACCCAGGCCAACCGCATCTCGCAAGTCATCACGATGCTGCAGGAGCGCTTTGCCGAACCCCTGCGCGTCGGCGAACTGGCCGAGCAGGCCAACATGAGCGAATCCGCCCTGTTCCACACCTTCAAGCGCGTCACCCGCATGTCGCCGCTGCAGTTCCAGAAGAAACTGCGCCTGCACGAAGCGCGCCGGCTGATGCTGGCCGAAGGCCTGGAAGCAGCCGCGGCGAGTTATCGGGTGGGGTACGAAAGCCCGTCGCAGTTCAGCCGGGAGTACAGTCGCTTGTTCGGGGCGCCGCCACGGGCGGATGTGACCAAGCTGCGGGGCATGGGCGACGCCCTGCCCGCCTAGATCTAACTGCTTCAAGCTCTTTCGCCAAGAGCCTTCTTCGAAAGCACCGGCGCCTCGGATTTTCAGAGCTGGCCAAGTGATGTTCGCTTGCAATCCCACAAGAGCTTAATATATAGTATTGCTATATTAATACGCGCCGTCCCGCAAAATGAATTCCGAACAAGTCATCTCCGGATTGAACCGAATCAGCGTATTCCTACGATCGAAGGACTGGCAGAAAGCCGAGCGCGCGGACCTGACGGCCACCCAGGGCCAAATCCTGTCGCACCTGAACGCCCGCGGGCCGGCGCGCGTCGGGGCGATTGCGGAAGCGCTGGGCGTGGCACAGCCGACGGCCACGACGGCCGTTGGTGCGCTGGTTCGAAAAGGCCTGGTCGAGAAACGCGCCGATCCGGCCGATGCGCGCGCATCGCTGCTTCACCTCACGCGCGCCGGTCGGCGCAAAGCTCAAGCCTTCGAGGGTGTGCCGGAAGCCTTGCTGGCGGCCGTGGACGAGCTCGACGAGCGCGAGCGGGCCGCCCTTCTTCGCAGCCTGACCAAGATGATCCGCTCGCTGCAGCGCCAGCGCGCGATTCCCGTGCAGCGCATGTGCGCGACCTGCGTGCATTTTCGGCCGAACGTGCACGACGACGCCGATGCCCCCCATCACTGCGCCTTCGTCGACGCCGCCTTCGGGGACGCGAAACTGCGTCTCGACTGCGGCGATCACGGAGCACTCCCGGACGAGCGGGCCGTCGCCACCTGGCGGCGGTTCGTGGATGACGGGAGTGCCAACGAGACGGACGCCCCATCCGCGGCAACGGATGAGGCGTCCCATTGACCCGGCGCCCATGTAGATCGCATTCAGCCGTGGTGTGCATTCCGACAGCAAGGCATCAAAACGCCGCTGTAGCGGGCCTACAGCAAGTTTTGATAACGCCGCCTGTCGCAATGCACACCGCGGCCTGTCTCGCGAAAATCAACCGGCTAGGGGCTGCAAGCATGGCCCGACTCGGCGTTGTCGCTCTTGCCAAGGGAACCACCCTTGCCAGCGAGCGACGCCTTGATTCGCGCCATGCTTGCAGCCCTGAATGCGATCTACATGGGCGCCGGGTCAATTGTGTCAACCCGCCTCAGCAAAGACAGGAGACACCATCATGATGACATACCAACCCTCGCGGCACACCCTGTGGGCTGCCGCCGCCCTGGCCGTCGCCGGCCCGCGCCCATGACGGGCACGAAGGGGGCATCCAGGCCGAGGCCTTGGAGTCGGTGAGCGCGCCGTTCGATATCGTGCACGCGAAG
>CAZSGS010000297.1:0-3806 GCA_964606365.1 uncultured Wenzhouxiangella sp.
TTATCTGGAGCAGGGTAGCGACCACAGCCTGGAGCTTCTCGAGCACGTGCTTTCCGACGAAGGTTCGGGCATCGACAAGCCGGCCGCCGTCATTCTCGAGACGGTGCAGGCCGAGGGTGGCGTCAACGTCGCGCGCATGGAGTGGCTCGAAAAGCTGGCCGATATCCTGGAGCGTCACGGCGTTCTGCTCATCGCCGACGACATCCAGGTCGGCTGCGGCCGCACCGGTCCATTCTTCAGTTTCGAGCCGGCCGGGATCAAACCCGACATCGTCTGCCTGTCGAAGTCGCTGAGTGGTTTCGGTCTGCCGTTCGCCATCACGCTGTTCAAGCCCGAGTACGACAAGTGGCTGCCCGGCGAGCACAACGGCACGTTCCGTGGCCATAACCTGGCTTTCGTGACTGCAACGAAGGCGCTCGATTACTGGGTGAACGACGACCTCACCAACGAAGTCAAGCGCAAGACCGAGATCATCGAGTCGCGCCTGGGTGCGCTGGTCGAGAAGGTTTCGGCCGGGGCGACGCTCAGGGGCCGCGGATTCATCCAGGGCATCGCTTTCGACGATGCCGAGCTGGCTGGCAAGGTATCGGCCGAGTGCTTCGAACACGGTCTGGTAATCGAGACCGCCGGTATCGACGACCAGGTGCTCAAGCTGTTGCCGCCGCTGACCATTTCCGATGAGGACCTCGAAAAGGGGCTTTCCATCATCGAGGAAGCGGTGATGAAGATCGCAAACGACGCGTCGCCGGACCGCAAGGTCGCCTGACGAGCGCCCGGGGCGGTCCCGATCCGCCTCGCGCTCCCCACGTCACATTGAAAGGTCGCGTCGGGGTCCGGCGCGACCTGTTTTTTTCCCAACCGCAGGAGATCACGATCATGATCGTCAAGAAACTCCAGGACGTTCTCGGCACCAAGGACGACGTTGATACCGAAGGCTGGAACAGCCGCCGTCTGCTTCTGAAAGATGCCGGCATGGGCTACTCGGTGCACGACACCGTCATCAAGGAGGGTGCCGAGCTGCACATGCACTACAAGAACCATCTCGAGGCCGTCTACCTGATCGAGGGCAAGGGCGAGATCGAGACGGTCGAGGACGGCAAGGTCTACGACCTCGAAGCCTTCACCATCTACGCGCTCGATCAGCACGACAAGCACATCCTGCGCGCCAACAAGGGCTCGCACATGCGCATGGTCTGCGTCTTCAACCCGCCGGTCTCCGGCCGCGAAGTCCATGGCGAAGACGGCGCCTACCCGGCCGACCTCGACTGATCATTCCGTTTTTCGGATGCGACAGCTCGAACGTTGTGCCGGCAAGTCCGGAAGTGGGTAGTCTCTCGCAAAGGCGCGAAGGCGCAAAGGTTGCAATGTGAAGTTTTCTTTCATTGCGTCCCTTGCGCCATTGCGCCGTTGCGAGAACCCTTCCAGACCTTCCCGTTGCCTTTCCAGTTCCTATAGTGCTCTAACCGGCTTTGCGGAAGGTCAGATTGATGCGTTGTGCGCCCAGCAGTGGGTGTTCGCCCTCGGGCAGCGGCAGGATGCCGTGGTAGCGCAGGCGGTCCGGACCGCCCCAGACCAGCACGTCGCCGTGTTCGAGCAGCAGGCGGCTGGGCTTGTCTTTTCTCCGGAACCCGCCCCACAGGAACGTGGCCGGCAGGCCGAGTGAAAACGACACCACCGGATGGCTGTAGTCTTGCTCGTCCTTGTCCTGGTGCAGCGACAGCCTGGCGCCCGGGCAATAGCGGTTGATCAGGCAGGCATCCGGCGCATAGCCCGGGAAACCGGCCTCTTCGGCGGCGGATTGCGCCAGCTCGCTGAAAAGCGCGGGCATCGCCGGCCAGGGCTGATCGCTACCCGGGTCGGTCGTGGTATAGCGATAGCCCTTTCGGTCGGTCATCCAGCCGAGCTTCCCGCAGGAGGTCATCGATACCGACATCTTGTGGCCGCCCGGGGTGATCAGGTGTCGGAACGGCGCCTGTCGATCGATTTTCCGGATTTTCTCGACGATGGCTTCGGCCTGCTCGGCAATGCGCCCGTGAAACAGCACGGCACCCTGGGAGAGCCGTTCGGCCGAACCCGGCGTCTCGGCGTTGTCAAAAAGTTGACCGGATAAGGGCATGCTCGACTCCATGAGAGATTCCAGGAACCCGAAAATCGCGATGATCAGGCTGGCATTCAGCCTGGTGTTCATTCTAGCGCTGGTACCGGGTGGCCCGCTTCACGCTGGTGAAATCTCGGCGACCGAGCGGCAGACAATCGTTGACCGCGCGAATTCGATTTCGCGGCTGCACAGTCTGCTCGTGCTGCATGAAGGCGAGGCCGTGGTCGAGCATGTCCGTGTTGGACCGGGCCTGTCGACGCCCGCGAATCTCAAGTCCCTGTCGAAGACCGTGCTCTCGGCGCTGGCCGGCATCGCCATCGAACGCGGCCTGGTCGAGGGCACCGGGCAGCCGATCGTCGAACTGCTCGCTTCACGCGTGCCCGATTCGACCGCCGAAGCGGTCGGCGAGATCACCTTCGGTCACGCCCTGTCGCTACAGGCCGGTCTGCGCAGCACCTCGGGGCGTCACTACGGCGCCTGGGTTCAGAGCGATAACTGGGTGGCGCACGCGCTCACCCGGCCCATGGTCGATGAGCCCGGCGGGCGCATGATCTACTCCACCGGCTCGAGCCACCTGGCCGGCGCCGCACTCGTCGAGGCCAGCGGACGTTCCCTGCTGACGCTGGCGCGCGAGTGGCTGGGCGAACCGCTGGATATCCGCATTCCCGACTGGATGCGCGATCCCCAGGGCATCCACTTCGGCGGCAACGAAATGAAGTTGAGCCCGCGGGCGCTGGCTCGTTTCGGCGAACTCTATCGCCTGGGCGGCGTCATCGACGGCAAACGCGTGCTCCCGGAGTCGTGGATCGAAGCGTCCTGGACGCCGCGGGGGCGCTCCCCCTGGAGCGGCGACCGCTACGGCTACGGCTGGTTCATCAGCGGACTGGCTGGCGAGCGCTCCTACCACGGCCGCGGCTACGGCGGACAGGCCCTGTTCGTGATTCCCGACGCGGCCCTGACCATCGTGGTGATTTCCGACCCGACACCGCCGTCGAACGGCGGCTATTTCGAGCGCATCAAGGATCTGGCGGCGAGCATCGTTGATGCCGCCAGAACGCCTTGAGCGCCGTCGTGCGAGGTCGGTGACGGCGTAGGTCGCGGTCGCATCCGCGACGGGCGACATTTCGGATGTCGTCACCCGGTTGCTACGCGTGTCGCCTTTTCGAGGAGCGTCTCCGTCTATCGGGATGCTTCAAGCTGCGTCGTGGGAGAGGCCGGCGCCACCGGTCGCAGTGGTGGCTTCGACACGTCAACTGCGGTTTCGCCCGGCCTGCTTCGCAGGCACTTGCGGCGAGCAACTTTTTTCCCGCGCGAAAAAAGTAGCCAAAAAACGCGCTTCAAAGTCAAAGTCCCACGCTCGGTTATCTCAGGAGCTAGTGTACCCCGTCACTCATATTATGACTTATAGCGAGTGCCTCAGGGGCCAGATGCAAAGTGGCCGAATCTGGGGCTTGCGCTCCAGGGCGATCCCGCGCGCGTTGCGCGCGCCCCCTTCGAAGCCGCGCCGCCCTCGTGCGGGCTTCGTCCCATTCTTGCCAGGGCCACCGGATCCTCCGACCGAGTCTTCGCGAAGCCCGCTCACCGAAGGGACCAGCCCCCGCCCGGTGCCAGTCCTGAATCCCCGGATCGTGGGACTTTGAAGTTGAAGAGCGCTTTTGCTTACTTTTGTCGCAATTGACAAAAGTGAGTCGCCGCAAGACCCCGCGAA
>CAZSGS010000298.1:0-3748 GCA_964606365.1 uncultured Wenzhouxiangella sp.
ATCGGCCGTGGCATAGCGCAAGTAGAGCACCTGCGTGCTGCCTTGCGTCTCCAGCGGCGTGTCGAGATGACTGATCAGGGTGCGAAGCCGCAGGCGCCGCGCCGGATCGCCGGAGAGCACGACGGTGTTGGTGCGTTCGTCGGCCACCGCCGACTCCGCCCCGCCGTCGGCCGGGTAGATCTGGTTGATCAGCTGCACCACCTCGGCGGCATCGGCATGCGAGAGCGCGATGACCTCGACCTCCTGGTCGATGGCCTCGTCGAGGCGTTCGATGATCCGCTCCACGCGCTGGATATTGGTGGCCCGATCGCTGATGACCAGGCTGTTCGAGCTTTCGTGGTGAACCATGTAGGCCGACTGCGGCAGCAGTTGGCGCAGCAGTTGCGAGACCTCGGCGGCATCGACATGATCGAGCTGGATGATGCGCGTGACCGGATTGTCGCCGCCACCGCGCATGTCGTCGACCGGCACGTTGCCATCCTGGCGGGCGTCGACGTCCGGAACCACCCGCACACTGTCCTCGTCGCCCACCGCGGTGTAGCCGTGGACGCGCAGGATGGACTGGAACACGTCCCAGACCTCCGTGTCATCGAGCGACTGCGAGGAAATCACGGTCACGCGCCCGGATACCTGCGGGTCGATAATGATCGACCGACCGGTCATATCGGCCACGGCCGTGATCAGTGCGCGGATGTCGGCATCCTTGAAGTTGAGGACGTGGCCGTTGTCCTCCGAGTCATCCTGGGCCGCGACCGGCAGTGAAAAGGCCAGCAGGACGGCCATCAGTCGAATGGATTGCATCATCTTGATTGCAGACTCCCCATGATTTCTTCGAGATCGGGCCGCAGCGTCGTTTCTCGATCGCCTCGGCGCACCGTGATGGAAACTTCGCCGCTCGACATGACTTCTCCGAACAGGCCCTGGACGGCTTGCGCCGACTCCAGCGGCTGCCCGTTGACCGCCAGCACGACGTCGTTGACCTGGAGGCCGAGGGCCTCGAACACCCGCGCATCGCGCCCGGGCCGCACCCGGAATCCACCGTCGGCGACGGGCATCACGGACACGGACTGGGCCAGCTCCCCGGCATCGATGCCGAGTGAACGAGCGGCATCGGGCAGCGAGGCCACGCTCGCCCCGGACGAGGCGTCGAAACCCCGGATTCCCGGAAGCCGCTGTGCCGGCTCTTCGGTCTCGCGCCCGTCGTCGCCGGTGCGCACCGGACGCGGCGCCGCGGCAACCGCGTCCGGATCAAGGGCCAGGGTCTCGCGGCGGCCGTCGCGGAGGATGATGACTTGGCGCGACTCGATCGACTCGACTTCTCCGCCGCCGGGTATCTCGTCGCCGACGCGGTAGACATCCTCGCCCGAACCGCTGACGGAAATAATGGCGTAACCCCGCGCCCCGGCCATCACGCCCTTGAGCCTGAGTCGACTGTCCGAGATCGGCACCGGCTGCAGCCGAACGGCGGGTTCCGACGAGCGACCGAACAGGTTCCAGCGGAACTCGCCGCTCGAGCCCTCGGATTCCGACATCCGCGGCACCGGCAATGCCGGGGCCGAATCGACCGAAACGCCGCCGAGCACCAACCAGAACGCCCGCACGGCCAGCCAGACCACCGCGAGCGCCAGAATCGCGCTGCTGACCAGGGCCAGCCGCGAGGACCAGGCAGGTGACATCATGACGGTCACGATTAAGACGACTCCGGGGCGATATCTGGCGGGAGATTAGCACAGACCGGCCGCGGTTCGGAGGGGGCAGCCTGGCTTGATTCGGGCGCGTAGGTCGGGGTCGCATCCCCGACGGACGACATTTCAGATCAGAACACACGCAGCCACGAGTTTGCAGACCCGAGACGCCGTCCGTCGGGAACTCGGCCCCGAATTGGTGCGCGCGAGAGCGGCGTTCTCGGATTCAGCCGGAGTGACGCCGACCACCTCCGCGGTTCGGGCCGCCGCGGCCTCTTCCGCCGCCGCGGCGACCGCCGCGCTTCTCGCCGCTCTTGCGCGGCGGCGGCGCGGGGCGTTCGAGTTCGGGCAGATCGTCGGGATCGTGCTGCTCGACCGGCAGCGACATCTCGATGTACTCCTCGATCTCGGGCAGGTGGAAAGCATAGTCTTCGCAGGCGAAGCTGATGGCATCGCCCGTGGCGCCCAGTCGGGCGGTCCGGCCGATGCGATGGACGTAGTCGGCGGCATCCTGCGGCAGGTCGTAGTTGATCACGTGGCTGACGTCGGGAATATGCAGGCCGCGCGCAGCCACGTCGGTAGCCACCAGCACGTCGAGCTCGCCGTCATGGAAGCGCTTGAGCAGGGTTTGCCGTTTTTTCTGTGGCACGCTTCCGGCCAGCATGGCTGCCTTGAAACCGTTCGCCTTGAGCGTCCTCGCGACCCGGTCGGTCACATGGCGGGTGTTGACGAAGACCATCACGTGCCCGTCCACCATGGCACGCAGCAGCTTGACCAGCAGCGGCAGCTTTTCCGGGTTCGCGGGGTAATAGACCACCTGCTTGACGCGGTCGCTCGTGACCTGCTCTTCCTCGAAGCGTATGGTCTCGGCTTCGTTCATGTGCTCGTAGGCCAGTTCCGTGACCTTCAGGGGGAACGTGGCCGAAAACATCAGGGTCTGGCGCTTGTCGACCGGAGGCATCTTGCGGAAAAGGAAACGGATATCGGTGATGAAGCCCAGGTCGAACATCCGGTCGGCCTCGTCGAGCACGGCCACCTCGATCACTTTCAGGTCGTAGACCCCCTGCTTGTGATAGTCGATCAGACGCCCCGGCGTGCCGATGAGGATATCGACCCCGGATGCGATCTCCTCGCGTTGCTTGTGATAGTCGACGCCACCGTAGGTCAGCACGGAACGAAGGCCCGTGTATTTCCCGAGCAGTTCGGCATCGCGGTGAATCTGGATGGCCAGCTCACGGGTCGGCGCGATGATGATCGAGCGCGGATTGCGCCCCGGGCCGATGGAGTCGGCGGAGAGCAGGCGCTGAAAGACCGCCAGGAGGAAAGCCGCGGTCTTGCCCGTGCCGGTGCGCGCCTGACCGGCGACATCGCGCCCGGACAGGACGAGCGGGAGGGTTCTTTCCTGGATCGGCGTGCAGAACTCGAAGCCTGCCTCGGCGAGGCCGCGCCGTATATCGGGGTGGAGGTCGAATGAATCGAAGCGGGTTTCTGTCAGCACCTGCTGGGCGCCAGTGTTCTCTGTCACGGAAATGGTGTCGTCCTTGAATTCCTGAGTGATTGCCTTGACGTAGCGTGTTGATCGGGATGGCCTGAAGCCATCCGTCCCGTTTTCTGCGGGACTATCAAAACACAGGCGAGCGATGCATAGTATATTGTTATTCGTCCGTTTCTGCCGAGCGCGGACGCAATTCGCAGCCGCAACCCCACCGCCAAGGAGCAAGAACAGCCGTGAGCGACAAGATCATCCATGTAACCGATAGTGATTTCGAGGACAACGTTCTCAAGGCCGAAGGGCCGGTTCTGGTCGACTACTGGGCCGAATGGTGCGGGCCATGCAAGATGATCGAGCCCATCCTGTACGAGCTGGCCGACGAATATGGCGACAAGCTCAAGATCGCGAAGCTCAATATCGACGAAAATCAGCAGGTTACCAGCCGGTACAAGATCCGCGGCATTCCGACCCTGATGATCTTCGAAAACGGCGAGCACCAGGGCACCAAGGTCGGTGCGCTGACCAAATCCGCCCTGAAGTCCTTCGTCGACGAAACCATCTGAAGGTCGCC
>CAZSGS010000299.1:0-3743 GCA_964606365.1 uncultured Wenzhouxiangella sp.
GGTGGTCGCGGACGCCGACGGCCGCGAGCGGTTGCGCGGCTACCACAAGCCGATCATGATCGCCGGCGGCATGGGCAATGTCCGGCCGATGCATGTGCACAAACGCGAACTGCCCGAGAAGGCACGGGTGATCGTGCTCGGCGGCCCGGCGATGCGCATCGGTCTCGGCGGCGGGGCGGCCTCGTCCGTCGCCAGCGGCGCCGGCCATGCCGAGCTCGACTTCGCCTCGGTCCAGCGCGGCAACCCCGAGATGCAGCGGCGCGCCCAGGAGGTGATCGATCGCTGCTGGCTGCAGGGCGCGCGCAACCCGATCAAGTCGATTCACGATGTCGGCGCCGGCGGCCTGTCCAACGCCTTGCCGGAGCTTCTGCACGACGGCGGCGTCGGCGGCCGGCTCGAGCTGCGCGAAATCCCGACCAACGATCCCGCCCTCTCGCCCGTGGAGCTGTGGTGCAACGAAGCGCAGGAGCGCTACGTACTGGCAGTGGCTCCCGACGATCTCGAGCGGTTCGGAGCGATCTGCGAGCGCGAGCGCTGCCCCTGGGCCGACCTGGGCGAAGCCTCCGCGGAGGGCAGGCTGCTGCTGTCGGACCGGCTCGGCGAGCGGCCCGCCGTCGACATGCCGCTCGACGTATTGCTCGGCAAGCCGCCGCGAATGCATCGCGATGCGGTGACCGAGCGACTGGCACGGCAAACCGACATGCTCGACGATGTCACGCTCGAGGAGGCCGTCGAGCGCGTGCTGAGCCTGCCTTCGGTCGGCAGCAAGCAGTTCCTGATCACGATCGGCGACCGCACGGTCGGCGGTTTGAGCGTGCGCGACCAGATGGTGGGCCCGCACCAGGTCCCGGTGGCCGACTGTGCGATTTCCCTGCTCGACTACGACGGCTATGCCGGCACGGCGATGGCGATGGGGGAACGCACGCCGCTGGCCGTTCACGACTCGGCTGCCGCCGCGCGCGTGGCCGTGGGCGAGGTGCTCACCAACCTGGCCGGCGTGTGCGTGCGCCATCTCTCGCACGTCAAGTTGTCGGCCAACTGGATGGCGGCCGCCGGCGCACCGGGACAGGACGCGGCGCTGCGCGCGGCAGTCGAGGCGGTCGCATCGCTTTGCCCGCGGCTGCAGCTGGCCGTGCCGGTCGGCAAGGATTCCCTGTCGATGCAGACGGTGTGGCGCGAAGACGACGAGCAGCGCCGCATGGTCGCCCCGGTTTCCCTCGTCGTTTCGGGATTCGCGCCCGTGTCCGACGTACGCCGCCATTGCACGCCCCAACTGCAGGCGAGCCACGACAGCCGTCTGGTCCTGATCGATCTCGGCCGCGGGCGCCTGGGCGCCTCCGCCCTGGCGCAGGTGTTCTCGCGTCAGCTCGGCGAGGTGCCGGACGTCGACGACCCGGCCCTGCTGAAGGCGGCTTTCGAGACGGTTCAGCGCCTGGTGGCATCGGGCCGAATCCTGGCCTGCCACGATCGCTCCGACGGCGGCCTGTTCACGTCCGTGTTCGAGATGGCGCTGGCCGGTCGCCAGGGGCTCCGGCTGGAGCTCGGGGCGGTCGACCCCCTGGCCGCCCTGTTCAACGAAGAACTCGGGCTGGTGCTCCAGGTCGCCGGCAGTGAACTGGCGTCCGTCGAAGAGGCGCTCGACGCCGCCGGGCTGGGGCCTTGCGTGTCGACCATCGGGCGGGTCGTCGACGGCGCCCGCCTGGATATCGAGGTCGGCGGTCGGGCGCTGTTCTCGCGCGAACTTTCGGACCTGGCGCAGCGCTGGGCCGAGACCAGCTACCGCATGCAGCGCCTGCGCGACCACCCGGACTGCGCCGACGAGGAATACCGGGCCGTTGCCGACTTCACGCACGGCGGACTGGCTCCGTCCCTGACCTTCGAACCGCCGGCGCCGGTATTCGTCAACACCGGCGCCGGGCCGCGCGTCGCCATCCTGCGCGAGCAGGGCGTCAACGGCCAGCGCGAGATGGCGCGCGCTTTCATGTCGGCCGGCTTCGAAGCCGTCGATGTCCACATGAGCGACCTCGAAGCCGGGCGGCAGAAGCTGTCCGACTTCCACGGCCTGGCCGCCTGCGGCGGCTTCTCGTTCGGCGACGTGCTCGGCGCCGGCCAGGGTTGGGCGCGCTCGATCCTGTTCAACCCCTCGATGCGCGACGCCTTCCAGGCTTTTTTCGAGGATCCGGGCCGTTTTGCCCTGGGCGTGTGCAACGGCTGCCAGATGCTCTCGGCGCTGCGCGAGATCATTCCGGGCACCGGCGACTGGCCGGACTTCGTCGCCAACCGTTCGCGCCAGTTCGAGGCGAGGCTCAGCCAGGTCGCGATCGAGGACAGCCCCTCGCTGTTCTTCACCGGCATGGCCGGGTCCCGGCTGCCGGTGGTGACCTCGCACGGCGAGGGTCGGGCGCGCTTTCAAGGCGAGTCGGTGGCGGGATGGCCGGTCGCCGTTCGTTATGTCACTGCCGACGGCGCAGCGGCGCTGCGCTACCCGGACAATCCAAACGGATCACCGGACGGTATCACCGGCCTGACCAGCTCGACCGGACGGGCGACGATCATGATGCCGCACCCCGAGCGACTGCTGCGGTCGGTAAACTACTCCTGGGCGCCCGCCGAATGGGGCGAGCTTTCACCCTGGATGAAGATGTTCCACAATGCCAGGTCGTGGCTGGAGTGATGCAGACGCAATGAGCGAGCACGAACAGCGAAACGAAGAGCGGGCCGAAGCGGAAGCCGAGACGACCGGGAACCCGATCAAGGAGATGTTCCTGCTGGCGGCGCTTTACCTGCCGCTGGGCTTTTTCCTGTGGTTCTTCCTGGCCAGCGGCCTGATGTTCCCGACCTCGCAGCTGGTCGAATGGTTGCTCACCGGACTCTATCCCGACGTGTTCGAGCGCGTCGTCCAGCTCGGCTTCCGGTTCGAGGTGCAGACCTCGGTGGTCCTGCCGGAGCAGGTCGACGGTCAGTCGGTAGCCCTCAATCTCGATATCAACCCGATGATCTACGCCTGGGGGCTGGCGCTGCTGTTCGGCCTGACCATGGCCACGCCGGCGCGGGGGCTGCGGCGCATCGTCCAGCTGCTCATCGGCTTTGTCGTCGTGACCCTGGTAACCACCTGGGGTGTATTCTGGGAAATCTGGCGCGACATGGCCTTCCTGATGGGCCCGCAGGCCGCGGCCGCGGTCCAGTCGACCAACCTTTCGACAACGGTCATCGCGCTGGGCTACCAACTGGGCTACCTGATGTTCCCGGGCGTCGTTCCGATCGCCGCCTGGATTCTCATGAATCGTCCCTTCATCGAGCTGCTCGTCGATAGCCGGCGCCGCTGAACCGATGCCACCTGGGACTGTCTGTTTGAAGCGTGACTATGGAAACTGAAGCACTGACCGCCACCGACGAGACCGAGCTGCTGCCCAGCATCGGCGATCACCTCGAAGATCGTGCCGCCGAACTGTGCAGCCTGATGATCGAGCAGGATCGTCTGCGCGAGGAAGACCTCCAGCGCGCCAAGGCCTACCGCGAGCAGCACGGCGGCAACCTGTTGACCCTGCTGGTGCGCCTGGGCCTGGTTTCCGAGCGGGATCTGGCCCGGGCACAGTCCGAGCTGCTCAAGATTCCGATGGTCACCGAAAAGGAATATCCAGAGAAGGCGCCCCAGCTGGATTCGATTTCGGTGCGCTACATGAAGCAGCAGCACCTGGTTCCGGTGAGAATCGACGACGATACGCTCGAAGTTGTCATGGCCG
>CAZSGS010000300.1:0-3736 GCA_964606365.1 uncultured Wenzhouxiangella sp.
TCTGGCCCGCCACTGGCATTGCAGGCAGCGTGCGATGGGGTCGTTGGACGATCGGGCGTTGGTGGCGAAGGGGCAGTCGGCCGGGGCGCGGGTGGCTTGAGTCGACTGGCGCGGGCGCGTCCCGCCCAGGCCGAAGCGCTCCCAGACCTTTTCGTGGAAGAAGTAGGCAACCGTGTTGATCGCCGGCTCGATCAGGGCCACGGCGCCGCCCAGGGCCAGGCTGCCGGTCATCAGGTAGACGACGGCGAAGGCCACGGTCATGTGCATGATGGCGAAGGTAGCGGTTTTTCGACTGGCCATTTGCGAAGTCCCGATGGTCGAGTAGTTGAAACGATAGCGATCCTCGATCATAGAGACAAGTGATTGTGCGGATCAGTTCAATAGCAAGTGACTATTCACTGCCGGGCGTCTGTGAGGAACGGCGGGTGACCGTCCGGGGAGGCTGGCGTAGCATGCGACACCAACCTGCTGGAAGACGAGTCTCGCCATGAACGAATCCCTGAACCTCCGTCCGGCCCGACCCGGCGACGAACTGCTGCTGCTCGACCTCATCCGCGAACTGGCCGAGTATGAACGCCTGGCCCACGAAGTCGAAGCCACCACCGGCGATATATCCGAGTCGCTGTTCGGCGGCGGCGCGGTGGCCGAGGCGGTGATCGCCGAATGGGCAGGGCGGGCGGTCGGCTTTGCCCTGTTCTTTCGCAACTTCTCCACCTTCGTCGGCCGCCCCGGCCTGTACCTGGAAGACCTCTACGTGCGCGAGACCCACCGCGGCAAGGGCATCGGCAAGGCGCTGCTGCTGCACCTGGCCGGCATCGCCCGCGCGCGAAACTACGGCCGGATGGAGTGGAGCGTGCTCGACTGGAACCAGCCCGCCATCGATTTCTACAACAGCCTGGGGGCCAGGCCCATGTCGGACTGGACGGTGTTTCGCCTCGACGAACAGGCCCTTGCAAACCTTCCGATCGGCAAAACCGCAACGCAGGATGCGTGAAGGCACAGCCGTGACGCATCAGCCAAGCTTTCCTCCGCCTTTGACCAAATTGTCCAATTTGTCCATCGAAACGCTTGCGGAACTCGCCGAAGTGCTCGGCCGGGCAAAGTTCGATCGCTACCTCGGCCTGGACGAGCGCCAGCAGTTCATGCGCCTGCTGGGCCGTATCGTGGATATGCCCCCGCTCACTCATCGGTTTACGGATTGTCGAGACCCGTCGGACAACAAGTTTCTCGACCTGGCCGCCAGCGGCCAGGCGAGTGTCCTGATCACCGGTGACCGGGACCTGCTGGAACTCCACCCTTTCCGGGGTATCCCCATCATCACCCCCGCCTCGTATCTGCAATCCACACCGGACCCCTGAAATCCCCGAAGTCCACGCGGCCGAACCAGCCAACCTCAAGCGTCCATTAAGCCAGAATGTGGCACACTGCACATTATCAATCCAACGCAAAAACGGTTGCCATCGTGTCAACGACGCAGGACGTCATTTCGGAAGGGGAGGTGACTCAGCTGCTTTCGGAGCTGCGCGAACAGCCCGAAACCATCGATCAGATTCTGCCGCTGATCTACGATGACCTGCGCGAGGTCGCACGCTGTCAGCAGGCGCGCTTCGGTTCGACGCCGACGCTGCAGACCACCGAGCTGGTGCACGAGGCGTTTCTCAAGCTGCGCAACAGCGCCGGCCAGAACATACGCAACCGGATGCATCTCAAGCGGCTTTCCTCGCTGGCCATCCGCCAGCTCATCGTCGACCACGCCCGCAGCAAGCTGGCGGCCAAGCGCGGTTCGGGCCAGGCGCCACTGAGCCTCAACGAAGAACTGGCCGGGGCGGCCAGCGGCAGCGAGCAGACCGTGCTGCAGATCGACGAGGCCCTGGCGCGGCTGGAGGAGGCCAACCCGCGCCTGGCCGAGGTGGTCATCGCCCGCTTTTTCGGCGGCCGCACGGCCGACGAGATTGCCGAAATGCTCGACGTTTCCGTGCGCACCGTCCAGCGCGACTGGGAGCGTGCGCGCGCCTGGCTGCTGGTGGAGATGCAGAGCTGAGGTATGGCCGAGGATCGTGAGCGCAAGTCCGCCGGACGGCTGACGCCCGCGCGTCGGCGCGTGCTCGATCGACTGCTCGACGACCTGCTCGATCGACCTTCTTCCGAACGCGACGGCGCGCTCGAGGGCATCCGCGCGCGGGCGCCGCGCCTGGGCGCCTGGCTGGCGCGCCTGCTTGCCGCCAGTACCGAGCCCGGCGGGCTGCTCGACGAGTCCGCCCGATCGATGATGGGCGACGCGCTCGAGGCGCGCCTGGGGCGCGACGATCGGCAACTGGAGCCGGGCACGCGCCTGGGGCCCTGGCGCGTGCTCGAGCCGGTCGGCACCGGCGGCATGGGCGCGGTCTACCGGGCCGAGCGCGCCGACGGCAATTTCGACATGCAGGTCGCCGTCAAGCTCATCCGCGGCCACAGCGACGACCTGGCCCGGCTGCTTACCTTCGAGCGCCAGACCCTGGCCCGCCTGAACCACCCCGGCATCGCGCGCCTGCTCGACGGCGGCGTCAGCGACGACGGTCGTCCCTACCTGGTGATGGACTGGGTCGAGGGCGAAAATCTCGACGAGTGGTGCCAACAGCGCCAACACGGCCCGGGCGAGATGCTGAGGATCTTCCGGGACGCCTGCGAGGCGGTCGCCGCCGCCCATCGCGAGCTGATCGTCCACGGTGACATCAAGCCGGCCAACCTCAAGGTCACCGAGCACAACCGGGTCTGTCTGCTGGATTTCGGCGTGGCGCGCCTGCTCGACCGCGAAGTGCACCAGCAACTGCCGGCCGCGATCACGCCCGGCTACGCCGCACCCGAAGTGCTCGAAGGCAAGCCGGTCTCGACCGCCGCCGACATCTACGGCCTGGGCGCGCTGCTGCACTGGCTGGTCTACGGCGACTGCCCCTCGGGGCAGGGTCCGGCGCGGCCCGGGGAGAACTGGCGCGGATTCCATCGGCTGCGCGATCTCGACGCCATCATCGAGCGCGCCACCCATGCCGACCCGGCCATGCGCTACGCCACCGTCAACGCCATGGCGCTCGACATCGGCCGGCTCGAGGGCGACCTGCCGGTGCGCTCGCGGCGCATCGGCATGTTCGAGCGCATGCGGCTGTGGGTGCGCCGCCATACCGTCGGCGCCGTACTGGGCGCGCTGGCGGTGGTCTTGCTGGTCGGTGGCGTGTCCGCCGTCGTCTGGCAGGCGCGCGTGGCCGCCGTCGAGCGCGATCTGGCCCGGGCCGAGGCCGCCCGCTCCAACGCGCTCAGGGAACATCTCACGCTGCTGTTTCGGGAGGTCGGCAGCCTGTCCGACGACACCGAGAACATGACCGCCCGCGAACTGCTCGATCGCACCGCCGAAGTGGCCGGGGAGTGGCTGGCCAACGACCCCGACCTTCGCCAGCAGGTCAACGCCGTGCTCGGCGAGATCATGATCGCGCTCAACGACTACGCCGCGGCCGAGCCCCTGCTGGCCGATTTCGCCGCCGGCGACGAGGGCACCGACAACCCCTTGCTGCACGCCATCGCCCTGCTCGACATGGCCCAGGTGCACCACCGGCGCGGGCGCGTCAAGGAAGGCCTGGCCGACGCCGACCAGGCGATGGAGATTCTCGAGTCCCTGCCGGGCGCCCATCCGGCGCGATTGTCCGATGCGCTGCAGATTCGCGGGCGCCTGCACCGCGATCTGGGCCGGTGGGAAGACGCGCACAGC
>CAZSGS010000301.1:0-3729 GCA_964606365.1 uncultured Wenzhouxiangella sp.
CCTTCGGATCGACGAACAGTTCGAAGCGGCCCTGGGCCAGCGCCAGTTCGTGCTCGTTCATATCCTCCTGATCGCAGGCAAGAACCCGGCAGGGGTGCAGTTCGACGCGGTCGGCCTCGGCCGCGGCGAGGCCGTTGAAATCGACGCTCAGGTTCTCGATGTTCTCCGCCGTGATCACCCGCGGGAACACCGCCTCACCGCTGCTGTGGTCGACGATACGGATCTCGCCGTTGACGCCGTCGGCAGTGTAGCGGTTGAGGATTGCCCGGACGTTGTTCAGGTTGGCCTTCGCGGGGTTCTTGTAGAACAGGGCGACGACTTCGGTCATGGGAACGCGGCGCTCGCGGTAGACGCGCTGGATGAACTCGTTCTGGGTGTGGGCGTTGATCGGCATTTGTCCTCGCTCGGTCAGGGCTGCTCGAATCGGTCGGTGAAGACCGGGTCGTCGGTGCCGTCGGCTTCGACCAGGAGGTACTCGGCTTCGAGCAGTATCGTGGCCGGGAAGGGGTCGGTGATTTCGATGTTGCCCCACAACGTCATGACGGGATCTGCCCCGCTCGAGTCGATGCTGTATTCGGCCTCTCCCAGCAGGGTTTCGTCGCCGCAGTCGTTCTGGAAGTCCAGCACGTTGTCGGGGGCCGAGTACGGGCCTGCTCCGGTCTCGTCGATCTGTTCTTCGGAGGGGGAGGTGATCGTCACGTCCAGTGCCAAGCTGCCACTGCCCGAGCTGGCCGTTGACGCGTCCAGCTCCAGTGCGCCCAGCGCTTCGCCGGTAATCGCCAGCGGCGAGTTGGCATAGCGCACCGCCACCAGTTCCCAGCGCCCGCCCGGGATGTCGCCCCCGGTACCGGAGGCCGGTGAGGCACCCGGCTCAAGGCTGACCGGTGTCATCCCGGTCAGGTCCGGAAATTCGCACACGGTGCCTCGGTCCGGACCCGCGGTGGCGGGCTGTCCGGCGATCAGGGCGAGCATGCACATTACAAGCAGGGGAATACAGCGCATTTCGTGCAACCGGGTAAAGACTGCGGCTCAAGATATCAGCACCGCCTTTCGGGTGCACGTTTACAATGGGGGACATGTTTATTTTCATCCTGATCGGCGGTTCGATCGGTCTGTTCGTCGGTGGGTTCGGTGGTTTCGTGCTCGGCGCGGCCGTGGGCTACGGGATCGGGCACCTGATGACGCGCGTGCTTCTGCCGCGCGGTCTGGGGGCCATCCAGCGGCAGTTTCTCGACTCGACGTTTGCGGTCATGGGTGCGCTGTGCAAGGCGGACGGCCATGTCAGTCGCGACGAGATCCGCGTCGCCGAACAGTTCTTCGACAAACTCGGACTGTCCAGTGAGCAACGCCAGGCGGCCCGGGAATCGTTCAACCGAGGCAAGGGTGAAGGCTTCGACCTGGCCGCGGAGATCGAGCATCTGCGCGGCGTCGTGCGCAACAACCAGCCCCTGCTGCAACTCTTTTTGCAGGTCCAGCTGTCGGCCATCGCCGCCGACGGGGTGCTGCACGAGGCCGAGCACAGCATGCTGCTGCGCGTGGCGCGCCTGCTGGGGCTGTCCGAAATCGACCTCAAGCGCCTCGAGGCGATGCTGCGCGGCGCTTCCGGCGCCAGCGCCGGCGGCGGTGCCGCGGGGGCGGATGCAACGCCGCTGGAAGACCACTACGCCACCCTGGGCATCGATCCGTCCGCGAGCGACGCCGAGGTCAAGAAGGCCTACCGCCGACTCATGAGCAAGTACCACCCCGACAAGCTGGCCAGCAGCGGCATGCCGGAGAACATGCGCTCGGTCGCCAAGGAGCGCGTGCGCGAGATTCGCAAGGCCTACGATCAGATCAAGGCACAGCGCGATCGACAGCGGGCGGCGTAGGAACTTCTGTCCTCATTCCTGTCGCAACAAGTGAGGCCAAGACAGAAGGAGGATCCCGTGAAGATAGAAGAAGTGTTGACAAGAAGCGTTGACACGATCACCAGCGGTTCCACCATCAAGCAGGCCGCTCGGGAAATGCAGCAGCTCGATACCGGCTTCCTGCCGGTCACGGATGCCGACAAGCAACGGCTGATCGGCGTCGCCACTGACCGCGACATCGTTGTGCGTTGCATTGCCGACGGCAAGAATCCGGACGACACGCCGGTCGACGAGGCCATGAGCGAGAAGGTTCTCTACTGCTTCTCCGGCGATGATGTGGAATCGGCGGCGCGAAGCATGGCGAAGCAACAAGTCTATCGACTGGTGGTGCTGGAAAACCCGGAATCCAAGAAGCTGGTGGGTGTCGTCTCCCTGGGTGACCTTCGGCGAAAGGGTGCCAACGGTGTGGCCGAGGACGCTACCGAGCGAATCGTCGAAGCCGCCTGAACTGGCAGCCCGCTGATCACTTCCGACACTATCGCGGCTTCACAGCCAATGAAGGAGGTCGTTCATGACACCGATTGATCGCGAAACGCTCAAGAGAATGAACGAGGTTCAGCACGAGGACTTCATACTCATCAACGTGCTACCACGTGAGGTATTCAACCAGCAGCACATACGGACTTCAATCAATATTCCGGTTGAATCCGACGATTTCGTCGATCAAGTCGAATCCGTGGCCGGCAGCAAGGAACGCAAGATCGTTGTTTACTGTGCCAACTTCGACTGCGATGCCTCGCCGAAGGCGGCCGAAAAGCTCGAACGAGCCGGATTCAGCAAAGTCTATGACTACGAAGGCGGCACGGAGGACTGGTTCGAGCAGAAGCAGGCCGCCTGACGCCGTCGGCCGGCCCGATAACGCAGTGTCGTCAGGGCGCACCGTTCACTCATCCTCTTCGGGGTCGGCGTCTTCGTCATCGGCGACCTGCTTCAGGGTTCGGCCGCTGGTTACCGACTCGGGCTCGGCGGAGACCGGGTTGCGGCGCGCATCGGCCTGATCGTCATTCATCTTGATCAGCAGCCAGGAAGCCCGGTTGCCGCTGCGGGTCCGGTGTAGTGCAAAGCCGCCTTGCAGCTTCTTGCCGTACAGGCGGAAGAGCACATGGCCCTCTTCCAGGGCCTTTGCCATGCAACGCACGCCGCCGTCGTCGCCCTCGGTGATGTTCTCGTAGCGGCCGCGATCCCAGATGAGCACCGGGCCGGCGCCTTCCTTGCCCTCCGCAATTACGCCCTCGAACTCGGCGTGAGCCACGTCATGGTCCGGCGTGGGAATCGCCAGGCGCTTTTCGCTTGGGTCAGTTGACGGGCCCTTCGGTACGGCCCAGGATTTCAGTGCCCCGTCCACTTCCAGGCGAAAGTCGTAGTGCAGGTTCGAGGCGTCATGCTTCTGGATAACGAAGATCGGTCCGCCCGACTCCTGGGGGCCTTTACTCACAACGTCGCCACGGTTTCGTCCGCGTGACGCTCCACGCATTTCCGCACTTCCTTCATCTGCGCCCGGTCGGCGGCGTGGATGACGAGGACGTGTCGCTTGTCATCCAGAGCCGCCCGAACTCGCGCGATGTAGGTCGTGTGATCCGGGCGTATCGTGACGAGGCCTCCGAGCAGGGCGCCGCCGATGGCACCAAAGACGATCAGCGAGATCGCCGAGGCCCAGGGATTCTGGGCGACGAAAGCCACATCGAGTGCAATCAGCACAGCGAACGCGAGTCCCGCCGCGACCACGCCGGCGAGCGACAGCCACAGGTGAGCACGCACGAGTGTGTGCCAGATACCGCGGGGTTCGGGTTCGAGCAGCCAGGCCGGGGACTCCTGGCCAGGC
>CAZSGS010000302.1:0-3719 GCA_964606365.1 uncultured Wenzhouxiangella sp.
CGGAGGGGACACTTCTACTTTGGAGAAAAGGGGACATTTCTACTTTGGGTTGACAGGGTTCGGCGCCGGCTACGGCGAGCGCGTGGTGCTGGCCGAGATCGATCTCGAGATATCCGACAGCGGTCTGGTCGCCCTGATGGGACCGACCGGGGTCGGCAAGTCGACGCTGCTGCGCACGATCTGCGGCCTGGCTCAGCAGAACGCCTGTTTCAAGACCTGGGGCGAAATGCGCTACCGGGGTCTTATGCCGGGCGAGTCCGGCTGGCCGAGCCTGGTGATCCAGGATGCCCGTCTGATGGTCTCGACGGTCCAGGAGAATCTGGTTGGCGGATTTCCCGATCGTTCCAGCCTGACGCTTCCGGCGCAGCGACAGGCGCTCGGGCGTGCCCTCGATCGCCTGGGCTGCAGCGAGCTGATGCAATGCCTGGATCAGCCGGTGGTCGATCGCACGCTGACCGACCAGCGCCTGATCGCGATCCTGCGGCAATGCCTGGGCGATCCGCCTCTGCTGTGCGTGGATGAGCCGGCTGTCGGACTGGATGATTCGGGCGCGGAACGGGTGCTTGGCCTGCTGAGACGCATTGGCGACCATCGGCCCGTGCTGATGGCCACACACCACCAGGGCCAGGCGCGATCGCATGCCGATCGTGTCGTCCTGCTCGTCAGTGGACGCATCGGCGAGCAGGGGCCGGCGAAGAGCTTCTTTGCCGGACCGTCAAGCGACGCCGGTCGTGAGTTCATCCGCCTGGGAACCTGCTCCAGCCCCAGCCCCGACATTGCCTCCGACCTGCTCGACGACGAGACACCGCCCCCATCCCCGTTGCCCGATCAGGCCCGCTGCGCGATGAGCGCCTGGGCCGGTCCGCGCGGATTCGTGTGGCTCGAGCCGGGGCGGCTCGCCGGTATGCCCCGGCCCGGCGCTGTCAGCGAGGTCGAGCAGGATCTCGACGCGCTTTCCCGCGTCGGTGTCACCAGGCTGTTGACGCTGCTGGAGGCCCCGCTCGACTGCGACGCCGAATTGGCCCACCGCGGAATGGAGGCCGTTCACGTTCCCGTCGACGATATGACCGCGCCGACCATTACCCAGGCGGTGACGTTCTGTCGTCAGATCTGGCGGTGGCTAAAACAGGGGGAAGTGGTTGCCGTCCACTGCCATGCCGGGCACGGGCGCACGGGTACGGCGCTGGCCGCCTGGCGCATCTGGCGGGGTAGGTCGGCGGTCGATGCCATAGACGGCCTGCACAGCATCGAGCGGCGCTGGATCCAGTCTCGCGAGCAGGTCGAGTTCCTCGAACGATTCGAAAGCTTCATGCAAGGTTCCGGACGCTCGCCGCATGGCTGCAGTCCGGGCGAGCGTGATTCGGTGTAAACCAGAAACCCAACCCACCATCAAGGAGAGTATCCATGTCCGATTTCGATTCAGCCCTGCAACAAGCCGTTCAGAGCATTCCCGAGTGCCTTGCCGCCGGCTATGTGGATCTCGATTCGGGAATGCTGATCGGCATCAAGACCGTTGATTCACACCCGGACGAGGTCATGGACATGCTGGCCGCCGCGACGGCAGAAATGTTCCAGGGGCCCAACGTGGTCGCCATCGAGCGCATCTTCAAGAAGGCCCGGGGCGTCGAGGATGACGGTTCTCACTATTTCCAGGAAATGATCGTCAACAGCGACAACCTGATTCACTTCTTCATGCGGGCAAAGAGTTCCGCCGATCAGGTTGCATGCTTCGTTTGCCGTCGCTCGGCCAACCTCGGCATGGTTGTCACCAAGGCGCGCCAGGCCATGGCGACCGTCGAGGCCGCGGCCTGAAGCGTTCGGGACGGATGGTCGAGTCCGGCCCGGGCCTGCGGGCCGCTAGTCATTCAATTCGGGAGTTCTCGCCTTGGATCACGGAGCTGTCAATCAGCCGACCCGGGTGGCGCATCCGGGCGCTACGCGAGTCCGCTCCATTCTGCGCGGACTCATGGGCTCGACCGGCGGCAGTGTCGATGCCGCGGCTGCGATCACCGGCGACGGCATGGTCATCGCCTCGGTGCTGCAGGAAGGCGTCGACGCCGATCGCTTCGCCGCGATGTCCGCTTCGCTACTGGCTCTGGCTGAACGCGAAATCGACGAGATTCAGCGTGGGCGGCTGCGGCAGCTGCTGATCGAAGGCACCGAGGGCGCCGTGTTGCTGGTACAGGCCGGGACCGACGCGGTACTCGCTGTTTCAGCCGAGCCGGGGGCGCTCATGGGCAAGGTGTTCCTGGAAGCGCGCCGGTCCGCCGCCGCACTCCAGGACTGTCTGGCTTCGACAAAGTGAAGGACAGTACGCAGGTTCGCTACCAGCAGCAGTCGGTCGAAGTCCGTGCCGACGAAACCCTGTTGTCGGCATTGCTGCGTCAGTGACTCGGGCGCTCCAATAGATGGGTGTCGACTTCGCCCAGGGGTTTCGTTTTCATAGGGCCGAGCCGATCAGGCTGCCGCCGTGCCGTCCGGATACTCGTGCCACGGGCCGTGTTGATCGATGGCGAGGTGCGCGGGGTCGCTCCATGCCGCGCAGGGCGCGGCATGGAGGGGGCAACGGTTGCTGCGTTTCAGAAGCGCAAGCCGATCGCGGTGGAGAACACCCAGGGGTCGATGTCGGCCTTGATGCGGCTGTCGAGGTCGACATCGAAGCCGTCGCCGTCGGTCGTTGACGTGCGCAGTTCGGCGTCGGCCTCGATGTCGATCCAGCGCAGGTCGAAGTTGAGGAACCAGGCGTCGTTGAGTGCAACGTCGGTGCCCAGCTGCAGGGCGATGCCGAAGGAGTCGTCAATCGACATGTCGGTGCTGCCGCCGGCGTAGTCGGTTCCGAGCGCGGAGTTGGAGGTGTCGATGATGCCCTGATGCAGAGCGTCCGTCGTCCGTTCGTCGAAGAACTTGGTGTAGTTCAGGCCCACGCCGGCGTAGGGGCGAAACGTCTGGTCGGGGCGAAAGTGGTACTGCAGGCTGAGCGTCGGCGGCAGGTGCTTGATGCTGGCGAGGTCGCCCAGGCTCTCGAGCGCGCCGTCACCCTCGATGCTGTGATCAAACGGCCAGGCCGCCAGGAGTTCGACCCCGAGGCGGTCGGTTGCCATGTAGGTCAGGTTGACGACCGGGCGTGTGTTCGCGTCGGCGTCGATGCGGTAATTGTCCAGCTCGATGCCTTCGAATACCAGGTTCTGGCTTTCGACATCGGGCGAAACGTGCCCCAGCCCGAGTCGAACCAGCCAGTCGCCCTGCGATTGCGCCATGGCGTTGAAGGATACAAGGGCGAGCAGTGCCGTAATCAGGGTCTTCTTGTGGTTCATTTTCGTGCCTCCATCGGGCGGTTAGGGGTCTGTGACGAAGCGCAGTCTATGCCCGCCGCGCAGGCGTGGAATTGATTGGCATCAACTTTGCGGAATTCCCTCTGGCGGCTGGCGTCGACGACTTGGTGATACCATTGGCGAGCGTTCAAAATCCGGGATTTCCGCCCCATGTTCGACAAGACTTTCACCATTGCCGGGTTCGATGAGGAACTGACTTCCGCCATGCGTTCGGAAGAGCGTCGCCAGGAGGAGCACATCGAGCTGATCGCCTCGGAAAACTACGCCAGCCCGCGCGTGATGGAAGCGCAGGGCTCGGTAATGACCAACAAGTACGCCGAGGGCTACCCGGGCAAGCGCTACTATGGTGGATGCGAGTTCGTCGATATCGCCGAGAATCTCGCGATC
>CAZSGS010000303.1:0-3719 GCA_964606365.1 uncultured Wenzhouxiangella sp.
GACGTATTTCGCCGTTTTTCATCCCCGGCGTCATCATCAACATGATCGCCGGCAACCTGTCCATCAAGTACGGCTACAAGGGTCCCAACCTCTCGATCGTTACGGCCTGCACCACCGCGACGCACAACATCGGTGACGCCGCCCGCCTGATCGCATACGGCGACGCGGACGTGATGGTCGCCGGGGGCGGTGAGTTCGGCACCACGCCCACGGCCTACGGTGGCTTCACGGCGGCCAAGGCGCTTTCGACGCGCAACGAGGAGCCGGAGCAGGCCAGCCGTCCCTGGGACGTGGGCCGCGATGGGTTCGTGCTCAGCAACGGCGCGGGCATCGTCGTGCTCGAAGAGTTGGAGCATGCCCGCAAGCGCGGCGCGAAGATCTACGCCGAAGTCGCCGGCTACGGCATGAGCGGGGATGCTTATCACATCACCTCGCCGAGCGAGGGCGGCGAGGGCGCAGCGCGCTGTATGGCCAGTGCGATCAGCGACGCCGGGCTCGACCCCACCGAGATCGACTACGTCAATGCGCACGGCACTTCCACCCAGCTGGGAGACCGTGCCGAGTGTGCGGCGGTGCGCACCTGCTTCGGCGAGCACGCGGGCAGGCTGATGATGAGCTCGACAAAGTCGATGACCGGCCATCTCCTGGGCGCCGCCGGCGGCGTGGAAGCCATTTTCACCGCGCTGGCATTGCGCGACGGTGTCGTGCCGCCGACGATCAACCTCGATGAAATCGACGCAGATTGCCGTGACATCGATCTCGTCCCGCACGAGGCGCGCGAAAAGCCGATCCGCGCGGCCTTGAGCAATTCTTTCGGTTTCGGCGGCACGAACGGCACGCTGCTGCTGAAACGCTTTGAATGAATTGTCCGGCGCGTGAGCTGGCGGCCCCGGGGTCGCTGCTCGCCCTTCACCGGAACCGACCCGATCGCTGGCCCTTCCTGCTCGCCAGTTCCGCCTCGGCGGGAAAGCTGGGGCGCTGGTCCATGCTCCTGCGAGCCGCCGACGAGGCGCCGCTGGTGCTCGATGCAAATCGCGGGGAGGGCGTGTCGGCATTTCTCGACGAGCTGGCCCGGCGCCAGGCGGAGGCGGGGCAGGGCGCTTCCGACGAGCGGTTTCCGTTCTGCGGCGGCTGGTTCGTCTACCTGGGCTACGAGCTCGCCGGTGAAATCGAGCCGGGACTGAATCTGCCTCCCGCCCGAGACGGCCTGCCGACGGCATTTGCCAGGCGTTGTCGCGCCGCCGTGCTGCATGATCACTCCGAGCAACGCGCCTGGCTGGTGGCCGAGACCGACGCTGAACTCGAGCGGGCACTGGCGGAGGTGCAGTCGTCGGGTGAAGCTGCCGGAACCGATCACGGGGCGCCGCCCGAACTGGCGCTGACCGCCGATCCGGGCGAGCGCTTCATCGCCGGGGTCGAGCGGATTCGCGAGTACATTCGTGATGGCGACGTCTTCCAGGTCAATCTCTCCCGCGGCTGGGAGGCCGTCGGCGAGGAAGCGATCGACCCGGCCTCCCTCTACATCTCCCTTGCGGGGTCCAATCCGGCCCCGTTTGCCGCGCTGGCGCGGCTGCCCGGGGGAACGATCGTCTCGTCCTCCCCCGAGCGCCTGGTCAGCGTCGACGGCCGTTTCGTCCAGACGCGTCCGATCGCCGGCACGCGCCCTCGTGGAAGCTCCGAGGACGACGACTCCCGTCTGAGCAGCGAACTCGTTTCGCATCCCAAGGAGCGCGCCGAGCACATCATGCTCATCGATCTGGAGCGCAATGATCTCGGGCGCGTGTGCCGCGTCGGGACGGTCGAGGTCGATGAACTGATGGTGATCGAATCCTACACGCACGTGCACCATATCGTTTCCAATGTTCGCGGCCAGTTGCGCGACGGCGTAACGGCCGCCGATGTCGTCCGGGCGGTCTTTCCCGGTGGCACCATCACCGGCTGTCCCAAGGTGCGGTGCATGGAGATCATCGCCGAACTGGAGCAGCACGGGCGCGGTTGCTACACCGGTGCGCTGGGCTACCTCGGCCGCGACGGACGCATGGACCTCAATATCCTGATCCGCTCGATGGTGGTCGACGGCAATCGCATCGTCTTCCGCACCGGGGCGGGAATCGTGGCCGATTCCGATCCAGTCGCCGAACTGAGCGAAACCGAGGACAAGGCACGCGGCCTGCTTGCCGCCATCGGCCATGGTTGAAGCACTGGTCAACGGTGAGCCATCAGCCTCGCTGCCGGTCGACGACCGCGGCTTTCTCTACGGCGACCACCTGTTCGAGACCATCGCGTTCGTGCGCGGGCGGGCGCCGCTGTGGGACCTGCACATGCAACGGCTGCTCGCGGACGCGCAGCGCTTGCTGATACCCACCCCCGAGCCCGGACTGCTGGCGGCCGAATGCGCGCGGCTGGTGGGCGGCGAACGGCGTGCGGTGGTGCGCCTGACCATCACCCGCGGAAGCGGCGGTCGGGCCTACGAACCCCTGGCCGAGCCGGCACCGCGGCGTATTCTGGTGCGTCGGCCCTGGCCCGCGGGGCTGGCAGCGGCGCGACGCAAAGGCATCGTGATGCACACCAGCCCCGTGCGCCTGGCCGTGGGTGGCCCGTTGGCCGGGATCAAGCACGGCAACCGGCTCGAGCAGGTGCTGGCCGCCGAGCATGCCCGTCGGGCCGGCGCCGACGAGGCCGTGCTTGTGGACGTGAACGGACGCCTGGTCGAGGCGATTGCCGGAAACGTCGTACTCGTCGTCGATGGCGACCCGATCACGCCGACCTTGTCCGCCGCGGGCGTCGCCGGCGTGGGGTTGCGCGCGCTCGTCGAGCGCCTCGGCGCAGGGTTGAACGAGCGCACCGTCGACGCCGAGGTCATGCGCCGGGCCGAGGGCCTCATGGTGATAAACTCGGTGGCCGGTATCCGGCCCGCGCGCCGGCTCGACGATCGCGAGCTCGCGATTGCCGGGCCCTGCCGCCGCTGGCAGCGACTCTGGGAAGAACTGTTCGAATGCAAAGACTGATCATCGGCATCGTATTGATCGCCGTGCTGGCCGTCGGCGTGGCGGCGTGGGCCTGGCGCGACCTGCAGCAGCTCCGCGACCGCCCGCTCGCGCAGGACGGGCCGATCACGCTCTGGCTCGAGCGGGGCACCACTTTTCGGCACATGGTTCGCCAACTCGAGCGACTGGGACTGACCCGTGACGACTGGCGCTGGCGTCTGCTGGGTCGTATCGACTCGAACGTGGTCCGGGCCGGTGAATACCGCTTCGAGCCGGACACGACCGTCGATCGGTTGCTGGAGGCGCTCGCGTCCGGCCGGGTGTTCAAGCATCGCGTCACGATCGTCGAGGGCTGGACGGTCGAGGAGTTGCGCGCTCGCCTCGCGGCGGATACGCGTCTGCGCAAGGTTGCCGCCGACTTCACGGGCGAGCAGCTGATGCAACGCCTCGGCTGCGACGGCTGCGGGGCCGAGGGCCGTTTCCTGCCGGAGACCTATTTTTTCGAGCGAGGGGAAAGCGACCTTTCACTGCTCGAGCGAGCCTACGACGCCATGGAGGATGCGCTGCGGGAATCCTGGGCGAACCGGGACGACCAACTGCCGCTGGACGAGCCGCTTGAACTGCTCGTTCTCGCTTCCCTGATTGAACGCGAGACCGGCCAGCCCGACGAGCGAGCGCGGATTGCCGGTGTGTTCGTGCGGCGGCTCGAGCGCGGCATGCGCCTGCAGACCG
>CAZSGS010000304.1:0-2849 GCA_964606365.1 uncultured Wenzhouxiangella sp.
GCTCGACGACGGTCTCAACGCGCTCGGCCTGAACCGAAATGAGATCGGCCAGCGGTGGTCCTTCTTCGGCGTGCAGGCCGGTACGCTGCATGTGCCACACGAGTTCGGAGTGCACCTGGTCGCGATCGCCTTCACGCAGGTAGTGTTGATTGAGCCAGTTGAGCTTCATCGTATCGAAGCGAGAAGCCTTGTGATTGACCTCGGCGATGTCGAAAAGCTCGACCAGTTCCGTGCGGGAAAAGACTTCCTGGTCGCCGTGCGACCAGCCCAGGCGCGCCAGGTAGTTGATCATGGCGTCGGGCAGATAGCCCTGCTCGCGCCAGGCCATGACGCTGACCGCTCCGTGGCGCTTGGAAAGCCGCGCGCCGTCGTCACCCAGAATCATCGGCACATGCGCGAACTCCGGCGGCTCGGCATCCAGCGCCCGGTAGATATTGATCTGCCGCGGCGTATTGTTGAGGTGGTCGTCGCCGCGGATGACCAGGTTGATATCCATGTCGAGGTCGTCGATAACCACGGCAAGGTTATAGGTGGGCGTGCCGTCGGCACGCATGATCACGAGGTCGTCGAGCTCATCGTTGGAGACCTCGATCCGGCCACGGACGCGATCGTCGAATACCACCGCACCCGCGAGCGGGTTGCGGAACCGGATGACCGGCCCGATGCCTTCCGGCGCTTCTGCCAGGTCCCGGCAACGACCGTCGTAGCGCGGCTTCTCCCCGGCATCCATGGCCTCCTCGCGCAGCTTCTCGAGGCGCTCTTTCGAGCAGTAGCAGCGATAGGCGTGGCCCGCTTCGAGCAGGCGATCCACAACGTCGCGATAGCGATCCATTCGCTCGCTCTGGTAGAACGGGCCTTCATCGGCATCGAGTCCCAGCCAGGCCATGCCGTCGAGGATCGCCTGCACCGACTCGGCAGTGGATCGCTCGCGATCGGTGTCCTCGATACGCAGCACGAACCGGCCGCCGGTGGCACGCGCGGCCAGCCAGCAGAACAATGCGGTCCGCGCACCGCCGATGTGCAGGAAGCCTGTGGGCGAAGGTGCGAATCGGGTACGAATCGCTTGTGTATTGCGGGCCATGGCCAGGTCGCTCGGAAAGAGAAAAGCTGGCCATTCTAGCAGAGGAGGACGGCTTAAGCTCGGGCCGAAAATCCGCTATAAAGGATGTCCTGATCTACCGCTCGGCCGCAGTATGACCCACCCTCGCCAACCGCTTTCCCCGCCGGACTTCCTCCATTCATGAATGATCGGGAAAGGCAGGCAGAAGACACCGCTGCGAGCGGGCGGCGGGCCCTGCTCGCGCGACTGGGAACGCTCGGTCGGGTGATGGCGATCGCGCTGGCCATCGTCGTCGCCACGACCTCCGGGGACAGCGGCCTGACCCAGGTCGAGCGCATCCAGGCGCGCGGCAACCTGGTCATGCTGACCGTCAACGGCGCCTCCACCTACTACCTCGGTCCCGAGGGGGAGACCGGTTTCGAATACGAACTCGCCCTGGCCTTTTCGCGCTACCTGGGCGTACCGCTCCAGGTGATTACCGTGCCCAGCGTGGGCGACCTCATCCCGGCCCTGGCCGAAGGCCGCGGGGACTTCATCGCCGCCAACCTGACGCGAACCGCCTACCGCCAGTCGCGGCTGCGCTTCGGCCCCGCCTACGAAGAAGTGGTACCGACCGTTGTCTACCGCCGCGGATCACGACGCCCAAGATCGGTCGCTGAAATGGCCGACGGGCGTCTGGCGCTGATGGAAGGCACCGTCTACACCCCACTCCTGGACCGTCAGGATGTCGACATCGACCCCGAAATCCGGCCGCATGCCAGCATCGAGGATCTGTTCGAGGCCATCAGCAACGAGGAAATCGACTATACGATCATCGATTCCAACATCCTCGAACTCAACCGCCGCTTCTTCCCGGCGATCCGACCCGCCTTCGAGCTGGGCGAGCCGCAGCCGCTGGCCTGGGCCATCGAGCGCGACGATGACGACTCGCTGGTGCAGGTCATGCGCGAGTTCTTCCTGGTGGCCGAAGCCGACGCACTGCTCGCCGAATTGCGCCAGCGTCACTACGGGCATATCGAGAACTACGAACCGGTCGGAACGTTCACGTTCATGCGCCAGATCCGCGAGCGGCTTCCCGAGCTCAGGCCCCTCTTCGAGGAAGCTGCACAAGCCCACGATCTCGATTGGCGCCTGCTGGCCGCGGTCGGATACCAGGAGTCGCATTGGGACCCGGCAGCCGTTTCCCGCACCGGCGTGCGCGGCATCATGATGCTCACGCTTCGAACCGCCCGGCAACTGGGTATCGACGATCGCATCGACCCCGAGCAGAGCATCATGGGCGGCGCACGCTACCTGCGATCGATGATCGACCGAATTCCCGAACGCATCGAGCATCCCGACCGTCTTTGGCTGGCCATGGCGGCCTACAACATCGGCTACGGCCACCTCGAGGACGCCCGCATACTGACCGAAATTCGCGGCGGCGACCCCGACCGCTGGGTCGACATTCGGGAGTCCCTTCCGCTGCTCACCCAGGAGCGCTGGCACTCGCAGACCCGCTACGGCTACGCCAGGGGCTACGAACCGGTGCAGTACGTGGAGAACATCCGGACCTTCTACGAGATCCTGCTGTGGATGGAGGGACGTGACCATCCCCTGATGGCCGACGCAAAGGCGTCCGATTCAAGTTCGGCGGAAGCGCACGCAGCCGAAAAGGAGGATCGCTGAGGATCCGCTCGAACGCGTTCCGCGCAAAGTCTTTCTGCGCCTCAGTCTTCGGGCAGCGCGTCCTGCCAGAGGCAATGCCCCGCGCTTTCCCGAATGGCCTTCAGCCGGGCCCGATGCGCCG
>CAZSGS010000304.1:2859-3704 GCA_964606365.1 uncultured Wenzhouxiangella sp.
GAGAGCTCCGACTCGTCGGCCTCGCGAACGATCAACTTCGAAACGTCCACTTCCAGCACCATGGCACTGCCGGCGTCGCCGCCGTCATCCTCGCCGGACAGATCCAGAGCCAGGTCGACCTGTCCACCCGTCATGGCCAGGTAGACCTCGGCCAGCAGCTCGGAGTCGAGCAGCGCGCCGTGGAGATCGCGGCCCGAGTTGTCGACTTCGTATCGCTTGCACAGCGCGTCCAGGCTGACCCGCTGCCCCGGGTGCAGCTCGCGCGCCAGGGGCAGCGTATCGAGGATGGTGGCGTGATCCTCGACGCAGGTGGGTGTTGCCAGGCGGGCCAGCTCGGCGTTGAGGAAGCCCACGTCGAAGGGCGCGTTGTGGATGATCAGCTCGGCGTCGCGGATGAACTCAATGAAGTCGTCCGCCAGGTCGGCGAAACGCGGCTTGTCGGACAGGAACTCGTTGGAAATCCCGTGAACCGCCAGGGCACCGTCTTCGACATCACGTTCCGGGTTGATGTAGACGTGAAAGCTGCGCCCAGTCTGGCGCCGCTCGATCATTTCCAGGGCGCCGATCTCGATAATGCGGTGCCCTTCGGAGGGCTCGAGGCCGGTGGTTTCGGTGTCGAGTACGATCTGCCTCATTTAGGAAAAAACCTATTTGTCCACAGATGAACACAGATAAACACAGATAAAAGAAAATAACAGTAGATAAAAGAATTCATTGCGGTCATTGAACGGCGAATTTCGACATCAAAATCTTCGATTGATGAACGGAGCCGAAAATAGTCTTTCTGTTTTTATATCTGTGTTCATCTGTGTTCATCTGTGGACAAAAGGGTTTTATTTCTGGGC
>CAZSGS010000305.1:0-3696 GCA_964606365.1 uncultured Wenzhouxiangella sp.
GCTGGCTGAGCTGGAAGCGATGCATGTCGTCGCGGTCGAAGCGTTCCTGGCTGGACAAGCGGTCGCTGATGCGGCGCATGCGAAGGTGCTTGTAGAAGCCCGGAACGGGATAGGGCCAGGCATCGTTCGCGGCGTTGTTGTTGGCGTTCGCCAGCCAGCCCTGTTCGGGGTTGAGGGCGTGCGGACGTTGATCCGGCGGATGGAAGCCGTCCCAGTCGTTGACCGGGTCGGTGGCGTCGAGCACGCTGAAGAATCGCTCGTGCCGGCGAACCGGAACCGGCGTGGACTGGACGTAGCCGATGTTGCCCTCGCGGTCGGAGTAGCTCCAGTTGACCGACAGGGCGCCCATGTCGCTGGCCGCCTGCCGGAAGCTGGCGAAGTCCTCGGCGCGGTTGAGGGCCAGGCCATGGGCGATGATGCCCGACAGCGGCAGTTCGAAGCCCGCCCAGCGCATGACCTTGACGTGATCGTCTGTCATGTCGACGACCCGGCCCAGGGGCGTGTAGTGGAAGTCCCTTTCCAACGGCTCGTCACGGCCGCGGATGTCGATCGTTTCCGTTCGCGAGTTCAGGTTCTGCCAGCCGTCGGGGCCGCCGACTCGCTGCGGGTCGTCGGGGTGGCGCGGCTGGCGGTAGAGTTCGAAGACGTCGACCGGCGCGACGGTGAAGGCCCAGGCGATCCGACCGTTGTGTCCCATGGCCACGAAGGGCAGGCCGGGCGTGGTCACGCCCACGGTGTCGAGCGTCTCGTCCGAGTGCAGGCCGGCGGCGTACCACATGCCGGGCGCGTGATCGATGTCGAGGTGCGGGTCGGCGGCGTGCAGAGCCGCGCCGCTGCGCGATTTGTCCGGCCTGAGCGCCCAGGTATTCGATGCCCGGGTGATCGTCTGGCGGGGAATGGTGGCGCGCGTCCAGTCGGGAAGTTCGCTCAGCCAGTCGGCCGCCGGCTGGCCGTGCTCGCGGGTGACCGTATGCCAGGCTTCGCTGAGGCGTTGCACCAGCGTGGTCGGGTAGAAGGTCTGGTAGTAGGCAATCGTGAGAACGTCCTCTCGCGTCCAGCGTTCGGGTTCGGCGCCGAGCATGACCAGGCCCGGGGGAAGCCGGTCGACCGCGTCGATATGCCGGTTGATGCCTTCGACGTAGGCGTCGAGCAGGATCGCTGTCGCCGGATCCGGTTCGGGCTGTTCTTCCGCGACGCGTCGGGCAAAGCCGAAGGAGCGGTGCAGAATGTCGAGTTCGAGCGCGGCTTCTCCCACCAGGGCGGAAAGTTCGCCGCGCGCCATGCGACGGATCAGCTCCATCTGGAACAGCCGCTCGCCGGCATGCAGCCACCCCAGGGCACGCAAGGCGTCCGCGTCGGTCTCGGCATGGATGCGCGGAATACCGCGCGCGTCGAACAGAATGTCCACGTCTGCGTCCAGGCCGGGCAGCGTGGCCTCTCCCTCGTAGGCCATGACCGAGTCGTCGAGCCAGCGTGGGCCGCCGTACCAGACTGCAGCGGCGAAGGCGATCACGGTCACCAGGCTTACGAGCAGGCTGCGCCTGAGGATGCCGCGGCGGTTCTTCACGGGCTGTCGCTGCCCGTGGCTGGAAGGGGGTGCGCGTGATCGTGGGCGTCGTCTGCCGTCATCTCGACCACCCGGTTGCGTCCCAGGGACTTGGCCCGGTAGACGGCGCGGTCGGCACGACGGATGACCGATTCGAGTTCGACGTCCCGTTCCTCGGAGACGGCGCTTACGCCCAGGCTGGCCGTCACGCGCAGACCGGCCGGCTTCAGGGACTCGAGTGCGGCCCTGAACTCTTCGGCGCGGCGTGTGGCCGCGGACAACGGGCAGCCCGGCAGCACCAGCAGCAACTCTTCACCACCGAAGCGCACGGCGAAGTCCTCGTCTCGGCAAGAGCGCGACAGCAGTCCGCCCACCTGGGTGAGCACTTCGTCACCCACCAGGTGGCCGTGCCGGTCATTGATGCGCTTGAAGTGGTCGATGTCGATCAGGATCAGGCTCAGCGCGGTGTCGCCCGGGCCCGTTGCGGCTTCGAGCTCGCGGCTGAAGTCGCTGAGGGCGTTGCGGTTGCGCAGGCCGGTGAGCGGGTCGGTCATGGCCAGTTCGTAGAGCTGGCGGCGCTGTTGCTGGACCTGGTCGAAGAGCTGCTTGTTGACGATCAGGTTGCCGATGCGCGCCCGGGCCTCCTCCATGATGACCGGCTTGTTGATGAAGTCGTTGACGCCCAGCCGAAACAGCTCGACGCGTCGTACCGGATCCTCCATGCCCGACATGGCGAGGATCGGCAGCCGCGTCTTGTCCGGGTGGCGCTCGCGCAGGCGGTTGACCAGTGCCACGCCGCTCATGTCGCCCTCGACGAGGATATCGCTGATGACCAGGTCGTGGCGCGCTTCGTCGAAGTGTTCCCAGGCGTCGGCCGCGCTGCGGAAATGATCGACCTCGAGATTCATCTTGCCGAGCAGGTGAATCATGATGCGGCTGACCGTTCGGCTGTCTTCGACGTAGAGTACCCGCCCCGAGGGTGGATCGGCATTCGTTGCACCGTCGCTGATGAAACGGCGTGCGCGCTGGAACAGCTGTCGAATGTCGGTCTTGGCGTGGATATCGGTCACCCCGGCCTCGAAGGCGCGGCGACGTACCTTCTTGTCGCCGATGGACGTCAGGAGGATGACCGGAACGTCGTGGCCGTGCGGTAGCTGGCGAACCTGTCGCGTGAACTCGATGCCGTCGGTGTCGGGAAGCGAAAGCGACACGCAGATCATGTCGACGCGCTCGTTTTCGACGCGCGCGAGTCCCGATCGGCCGTCGTCGCTGATCAGTGGCTCGTGCCCTGCGCGCACCATCAAGCGCTGCCAGATGGCGCGAAACACCTTGGAATGATCAACGACGAGAATCTTCACAATCCTTCCCTTGTTCGACCGACGCGTGCCGGACGTCCCCGTGGAGCGCGAAACATAGCACAGCAGGCTTTCCGGGAAGGCCCGGTGCGATCTGTCGGGGCCTGGATGGCGGCCGCGCCCCGACGGACGGCAGATGCAGTATGCTTTGCGGCCGATTCAGTTGCCACGGAGCCATCCATGCCCAGAGCCAGTGAAATCAAGCGCGGTCAGGTCGTCGAACACGACGGGGCCGTTTTTGCCGTCCGCAGCATCGAGCGCTCGGCGCCGACGGCCCGCGGTGGCGGCACCCTCTATCGATTCAAGCTCGAGGCCATTCCCGGCGGCGAGCGCAGGGAAGCGACGCTCAAGGGCGACGACGTGCTCAGGGACGCGGACCTGGTACGGCGCCAGAGCGAGTTTTCCTACCGCGACGGCAACCAGTTCGTGTTCATGGACAGCGAGGATTTCACGCAATACCTGATCGATGCCGAAGCCGTCGGTGACGCCGCCGAGTACATCACCGACGGGCTGCAGGGCATCTACGTGCTGATCATCGATGCCACGCCGGTGGCCATACAGCTGCCGCAGTCGGTGGTGCTGGAAGTGACCGACACGGCGCCGGTGATGAAAGGCGCGACGGCATCCAGATCCAGCAAGCCGGCCACGCTCGAAACCGGGCTGGAAATCCAGGTGCCCGACTACATCACGCCCGGAGAGAAGGTGCGCGTGAACACCGAAAGCCGCGAATTCATGAGTCGGGCCTAGTGTACCCCGTCACTCATTGTGTAACTTATAGAGCGCGCCTGAGCCGAC
>CAZSGS010000306.1:0-3677 GCA_964606365.1 uncultured Wenzhouxiangella sp.
TGGGGGAGAGGGATTCGAACCCCCGCTGACGGAGTCAGAGTCCGTAGTCCTACCACTAGACGATCCCCCAAGAGATCGTTCCGCAGGTTGCGCTTAACGCTTGGAGTACTGCGTCGCCTTGCGGGCCTTGCGCAGGCCAACCTTCTTGCGCTCGACCTCGCGGTCGTCGCGCGTGCAGAAGCCGGCGCGGCGCATGGGGCTGCGCAGTTGCTCGTCGTACTCCAGCAGGGCGCGCGTGAGGCCCAGGCGGATTGCGCCGGCCTGACCGGTGGTGCCGCCGCCGCTGACGGTGACGTTGACGTCGAAGCGGTCCATCAGCTCGGCCAGCTCGAGCGGCTGGCGTACGATCATCTGGGCGGTCTTGCGGCCGAAGAATTCATCGAGCGGCTTGCGGTTGACGGTAATCTGACCGTTGCCGCGGCGCAGAAAAACGCGCGCGCTGGAGGTCTTGCGTCGGCCGGTGCCGTAATACTGTTCGGTAGCCATTTCGTTACGTAGTTCCTGTTCGTTACAGTTCCAGCGGCTGGGGCTGCTGCGCGGCGTGCGGATGCTCGGCGCCGGCATAGACCTTCAGCTTCTTGAACATCTCCCGCCCCAGCGGACCACTCGGCATCATGCCCTTGACGGCCATTTCGATGACGGTCTCGGGCCGCTTGTCGAGCTGCTTCTCCAGGGTGATCGACTTCATGTTGCCGATGTAGCCGGTGTGGCGATAGTAGATCTTGTCGCTACGCTTCTTTCCGGTGACGTGGATCTTGTCGGCATTGACGACGACGATGTAGTCGCCGGTGTCCACATGCGGCGTGTATTCCGGCTTGTGCTTGCCACGCAGGCGGCGGGCCACTTCGGTGGCCAGACGGCCCAGCGTCTTGCCGTCGGCGTCGATCAGGTGCCACTGGCGGCGCACGTCTTGCGCCCTGGCGCTGTAGGTTTTCATGATTCCGTTCGCTCGCTGATATGAACGTTGCAGTAAAGAGCGGGAATTCTACAGCAAGCCCAAGCGCCCTGCAACAGCCTTTCAGGCCGAATCGGGCGGCTCGGAAGGCAGCATCAATCGCTCGACGACCCGGCCTTCGACCAGGTGAGACTGGATGATCTCGTCGAGATCGGACTCGTCGATATAGGTATACCAGACGCCCTCGGGGTAGACCACCAGGCAGGGCCCTTCCTCGCAGCGGTCCAGGCAGCCGGCCGTGTTGGCGCGGGCACCGCCCGCCCCGGCCAGGCCCAGCGCCTTGAGCCTGGACTTGACGTAGGCGCGCAGGCGGGCCGAGTCGCAGCGCCCGCAGGAAGGCCGCTCGGCACCGTCGGGGCGCTCATTGGTGCAGAAGAACAGGTGGTGGCGGTAGTAACTCACGGGCCGCTCACCGTTCGCCGAACTTGTAGACCAGGTTGGCCGTCGTCAGGGTATCGGTCTTTTCAACGCCGGAACCCACATCGGTGTTGTGGCGCACGGCACCGGAGAGCTTCAGCGCGAACCTCGAATTGATCGCCACGTTCAGCGCCAGCTCGTTTTCGGCAAAGGTGTTGTCGCTTCCGGCCTCGACCAGCAGGGTGTTCGAAAGACTGGCCGTCTCCGAAATGGTCCAGGCATAGTCGCCGGACAGGCGGCCGATGACATTGGTCTCCGTCGACTGGAGCGGGTCCTTGGGCTCGGTGCGACGCACGCCCGGGCCGATTTCGAACGACAGCTCGTGGGTGTCGGAATCCAGCACCTGCCGGCCGTAGCCCACCGACAAGCTGGCCTGGTAGTCGTTGCTGGAGAATTCATCCTGGTCGTAGCGCAGCGCGCCGTACAGGTAGGATCTGTCGTTGAAGTTGTAACCGGACTTGTAGCCCAGTGTGTAGCGCTCGGCGCTGGTCTCTCCTTCGTCGGAGGTTCGAAGCGCGGTCATGCGCAGACTGTTGCGCCATTTTTCCGATTCGCGATCGAACTGCAATCCGACGTTGAGCGTCTCGGTCTCGGAGTTGCCGCGCGCGATCACCAGGCCGAACTCGCCCTTGCCGGACCACTCGGACGCTTCCGCCGGGCAAACGAGCCAACCGCACATCAGCATCATCGCGAAGGATTGCATGGAAAGGGCTTTGTTCTTCTTATCGTGTCTGCGCTTGGCAGGGACTGACAGCTCGATCACGCCAAAGTTCTCCGGTTTCGGGAATCATTTCAATACGCCGCGCAGTATAGACGGTGTAGCATTTGCAGTCCGTCAAGCACGCAACAGCAAGGCGACACCATGCGAGAACCCAGCTTCATCGACCGCGCCTTCGGCCAGCTCGACGGCGGCCTGCGCGCGGCCTTCGGGCCGCCGCCCGGCGGCACCCGTCCTTCGCCCGCCGAAGGGCTGGAAGATGTGGCGACCGACGAGTCCGAACGCCGCCTGGCCGCCGGCCTGATGCGCATCAACCACAGCGGCGAAGTCTGCGCCCAGGCACTCTACGCCGGGCAGGCCGCCACCGCCCGGACCGACGAGGTACGCGAGAAAATGGCGGAGGCCGCGCGCGAGGAAGAGGATCACCTGGCCTGGTGCGCCGCAAGGCTCGAGGAGTTGGCCAGCCGCCCCAGCCTGCTCAACCCGTTCTGGTACGCCGGTTCATACTCCATCGGCGCCGCCGCAGGCCTGGCCGGCGATCCCTGGAGCCTGGGCTTCGTGGAGGCCACCGAACGCCAGGTCGAAGCCCACCTGGACGAACACCTCGAACGCCTGCCGCCGCGGGACCAGCGCTCGCGCGCCATCGTGGCGCAGATGAAGGAAGACGAGGCCCGCCACGCCCAGATGGCGCTCGACAGCGGCGCGACCATCCTGCCCGCCCCGGTCCAGCGCCTGATGTCGATGACGGCGGGGATCATGAAGGCGGTGGCGTATCGGGTCTGACGAGCGCCGAGTCGGGCGCGGTCGCATCCGCGACGGACGACCTGGACGGCGGGTACACGCGTAGCTATGCGTGTCCTGGTCCGACGCGTCGTCCGTCGCGGACGCGACCGTGACCGACGCGGGCCATCGAGCAATTGCCCGCCGACCGTCAGCCCCGGATGATCCTTCGCCGGATCTCGCCGGAGACCATGTCGATCACCAGCACGATTGCGATGGTCAACAGCAGCACGGCTGCGGCTTTTTCGAAATGGCGATAGCGCAGCGTGTTGAGCAGCACGCCGCCCACGCCGCCGGCGCCGACCACCCCGAGCACCGCCGAGGCGCGGATATTGAGTTCGAAGCGGAACAGCCAATGGGCGATGATCTCCGGCAGCACCTGGGGCAAGACTGCAAAGCGAAGCGCGAGCAGGCGCGAGCCGCCGGCGGCCTCGACCGCCTCGATCGGCCCGAAGTCGATCGAATCGACGACCTCAGAGCCCAGCTTGGTGAGCATGCCGACCGATGAAATACCGATGGCCAGCGCCCCGGCAAAGGGACCGAGCCCGACGATCGGCACGAAGTAGATCGCCAGCAGAATCTCGGGGAAGGCGCGCGTGGTGGCCGAAATCAGCTTGACCACGCGAGCGAACTTCGGAAACAGCGTTCGCGCACCCAGCAACGCCAGCGGCAGCGAGAAGATGGCACCGATGATCGTGCCGACCCAGGCGATCTGGATCGACTCGGCGATCGAGGGCAAGACCTTGTCCCAGCCGTAGGCCATGTCGGCCGGCCAGAAGAAGGAAAGCACCTCGGCCATCTGCGCGG
>CAZSGS010000307.1:0-3668 GCA_964606365.1 uncultured Wenzhouxiangella sp.
GGCGATAATCTACGTCGGCATGGTCGTCCTGGGCTGGTCGGGGCGCGTGTTGATGCCGGAGTTGGCCGACGGCGAGTCGGTTCTTCTCGAGCTGGCCGTGGATCTGCTCCCGGCGGTGCTGGGCGGCCTGGTGGCCGGCGGGGTGCTCGCGGCCATCATGTCCACCTCCGACAGCCAGCTGCTGGTGGCCGGATCGGCCGTCAGCCACGATCTGCAACGCGGCAGCGTATCGCTTGCCGCCGACCGGGTGGTCATCGTGTTGCTGGGCCTGGCGGCCGTGGGGCTGGCGCTGTGGTTCCCGGCCTCGATTTTCGACCGCGTCCTGTTCGCCTGGCAGGCCCTGGGTAATGCCTTCGGGCCCCTGCTGGTGGTCATGCTTTTCTCCGGCGGTGTCCGGTCGGGCCATCGCCTGGCCGCCATGCTGACCGGCTTCTCGCTGACGGTGGCGATCAGTTTCTTTCCGCAGGCGCCCGGCAACGCGATCGAGCGCCTGGCGCCCCTGTTCATCGCCCTGTTGATCGCCCTGGCCGGCAGGCGTGGCGCCGACGACTCGAAAGGCGCGGGCGCGGCATGAGCGACGGTCTGGCGTGGCTGTTGCTGGTGGTGTTCGCGATCCACTTGTGTGCCTTCGGCGCGCTCTTGATCCGGCGCCGGCAGCCTTACTACATTGCCTTGGTGATCACGTTTTCGCTGCTGACCGCATCGGTCGCGCTGAAACTCTGGGGCGGGGCGCCGGTGGTCGCCGACAGGCCGCTGGCCGAATGGCTGCGTTTCGGTGCCTGGGGCGCGGCCGCGGTATCGATCGGCTGGACCCTGCTGCGCGTGCTGCGAAGGCGTCAGGCCGGGCGGCAGAACTGCTCGTAGAGGGTTGCCATAAGGGCGCGCACTTCGGTGCTGGCCAGCGAGTAGTAGATCGCCTGCTGCTCGCGTCGCGTGGCCACCAGCCCGGCATTGCGCAGTACCGCCAGGTGCTGGGAAAGGGCCGACTGGCTCAGCGGCAGGTGACCGTTGAGCTCGCTGACCGACAGCTCCGTGTCGAGCAGATGGCAGAGGATCATCAGCCGGTGGGGGTTGGCCATCAGCTTGAGGAAGCCCGCCGCAAGCTCGGCGTGCTGCGCCATTTCCTGCGGCGAGGGCATCTCGAACCGCGCCGACGAAGGGGACTGAAGGGGAGTAGCGGTAGCCATGGTGCGTAATTATTGCCCAGAACCGATCCCTTCCGCAAAGGTTTTTCGAATCGCGACCGCATCGGGCTCCGGGGTGCCGGTTTTGGCCCGCTGCACGGCGGCGGGCTACAATGGATGGTTTCCGACGAACCCCGAATCACGACATGAGCCAGATTGCCGAGAACCTTTCGCGCACACCCAGCACTCGATCCGACCTGCCGCTGCGGGTGGTCACCGCGGCCAGCCTGTTCGACGGCCACGACGCGGCCATCAACCTGATGCGGCGCCTGATCCAGGCCGAGGGCTGCGAGGTGGTTCATCTGGGTCACAACCGTTCGGTGGCCGAGATCGTCCGGGCGGCCCTCTGCGAGGATGCCGATGCCATTGCCGTGAGCTCCTACCAGGGCGGCCACGTGGAGTACTTCAAGTACATGGTCGACATGCTCGCCGAGCGTGGGGCCGGCCATATCAAGGTCTTCGGCGGTGGCGGCGGCACGATTACGCCCGACGAGATCCGCGAGCTGCAGGATTACGGCGTGACGCGAATCTACCATCCCGAGGACGGGATGCGGATGGGGTTGAAGGAAATGATCGGGGATCTGGTGGAGCGGGCTCGGCAGGCCAGGGAAGAGCGGCATGCGGGAGAAGTTTCGCCGGACGGCGGGGATCGGGACTCGGGACTCGGGGCTCGGGACTCGCAAGAAGGCCGGGGCTCGAAGGGTGCGATCGACGCCAAAGTTGTTGCCCGGAAACTGTCGGCGATCGAGAACGGAACCATCTCCGAACACGAACTCGCGCAATTGCGTCAGCAGATGCGAGTCCCGAGTCCCGAGTCCCGCGTCCCGATCATCGGCCTGACCGGTACCGGCGGGGCCGGCAAGTCCTCGGTAACCGACGAATTGCTCAATAGATTTCTGCAGTACTTCCCGGATATGCGCGTTGCCGTGCTGGCCGTGGATCCGACGCGGCGGCGCACGGGCGGGGCCTTGCTGGGTGATCGCATCCGCATGAACTCGCTGCGCTCCGAGCGGGTGTTCATGCGGTCGATGGCCACGCGCCGCCAGCACCTGGCGACCTCCGAGGTCGTGGCCGATTCGCTGGCGTTGCTCAAGGTCTCGGGATTCGACCTGGTGATCCTGGAAACGGCGGGTATCGGTCAGTCGGATTCCGAGGTGGTCGACCTGGTCGACTTTCCGGCCTACGTCATGACCTCCGACTTCGGCGCGGCCAGCCAGCTCGAGAAGATCGACATGCTCGATTTCGCCGAACTGGTCGTGCTCAACAAGTTCGACCGCCAGGGCTCCCAGGACGCGCTTCGCGACGTCCGCAAGCAGTGGAAGCGCAACCGACTGGCATTCGACATGCCCAACGAGGATGTGCCCGTCTACCCGACCATCGCCAGTCAGTTCAACGATCCGGGGGTGACCTGGATGTTTGCCAACCTCTGCCGGCTTCTTCGGGAACAGTCGAAGTCGGAGGGCGGAGCGGATTCTGATGTGAGTGGAGATCGGGACTCGGGACTCGGGGCTCGGGACTCGCAGGACGGTCGGGACTCGGGACTCGGGGCTCGGGACTCGCGGTGGGGGTCGGAGCGGTGTGACTTCGATCCGGACGTGGATCTGGACGACCACGAGCCGAAGCCTTCTGTCCTGATTCCGGGCAAGCGGGTGCGCTACCTTGCCGAGATTGCCGAGCAGGGCCGGACGCTCAACGAAAAGACCCTGGAATGGGCCGAGGAGGCCAGGAGAGCGCAGCACTACTACGAGGTCCTCAGGGAACTCGAAGCAGACAATCTCCCCGAGCCGCTGGAACTGCCTTCGAGTCCCGAGTCCCGAGTCCCGAGCCCCGAATCGGAAACCGCAGACGAAGACGCCACGATCACCACGCTTCGTCAACGCTACACCGAAGCCCTCAAGGCCCTCCCCGAAGAAGCCCGCGATCTGCTCAGGGCATGGCCCGACCTGAAGGCTTCCGTCGAGGCGGAGGAATACAGCTACGAGGTGCGCGGCAAGACGATTACCGGCTCCAACTACCGCGAGACGCTCTCCAAGCTCCAGGTACCCAAGATCGCGCCGCCGCAGACGCGCGACTGGGGCGACCAGCTGGTGTTCCTGATGAAGGAGCATCTGCCTGGACACTACCCCTACACCGGCGGTGTCTACCCGTATCGCCGCACCAACGAGGACCCGATCCGGATGTTCGCCGGCGAGGGGACCCCCGAGCGCACCAACCGGCGCTTCCATTATGTGTCCGCGGGTCAGCCCGCCAAGCGCCTTTCCACGGCATTCGATTCGGTCACGCTCTACGGCGAGGATCCGGCCGAGCGGCCCGACATCTACGGCAAGGTCGGCAACTCGGGCGTATCGATCGCCACGCTCGACGACATGAAAAAGCTCTATTCGGGCTTCGACCTGGCCGATCCCGCGACGTCGGTATCGATGACCATCAACGGCCCGGCGCCGATGATCATGGCGATGTTCATGAACACCGCCATCGACCAGC
>CAZSGS010000308.1:0-3667 GCA_964606365.1 uncultured Wenzhouxiangella sp.
ATCTCCACGGACCACGGACCACGGACTACCCCTTCAACATCCGCGCCAGCGTATTGCGGCTGATCCCCAGCCGCCGCGCCGCCTCGGACTGGTTCCCGTCGCAGGCGGCCACGGCCGTTCGGGCCAGTCCGGCCTCGAACCGTGACAGGAAGGACGCGTGCAGGTCCTCGTCGTCGCCGGCCAGGCGCAGACGCAGTTCGTCTTCCATCTCACGCGTCCAGGACGAGCCGGCCGGTTGCGAGTCCGGCAGCTGGCGATACTCCGCGGGCAGGTCGTCGATGCCGACGACTTCTCCCGGCGCGAGTGCGGCCATGGACTGGCACAGGTGCCTGAGTTCGCGCACGTTGCCCGGCCATGGCAGGGCGGTGAGGTGCTGGATCAACGCCTCGTCCGCGCTGCGCTCGGGCAGCTTGAACTCGCTGGCGGCTTGCTGCAGGAAGTGCCGCGTCAAGGCGGCGACGTCCTCGCGTCGTTCGCGCAGCGGCGGTACCTCGAGTTCGATCACCTTGAGGCGGTGGTAGAGGTCGGCGCGGAAGCGTTCGGCCCGCACCAGCTCGGAGAGGTCGCGGTGGGTGGCGGTGAGCACGCGTACGTCGGCGCGAATCAGGTCGTGGCCGCCCAGACGGTAGTACTCGCCTTCGGCCAGCACGCGCAGCAGTCGGGTCTGGAGCTTGAGCGGCATGTCGCCGATTTCGTCGAGGAACAGCGTACCGCCCTCGGCCTGCTCGAAGCGTCCCGGACGGCGGCTCTCGGCGCCGGTGAACGCCCCCTTCTCGTGGCCGAACAGTTCCGATTCCAGGAGCTCTTCGGGAATGGCGGCGGTGTTGATCGCCACGAACGGGTGGTCGGCGCGCGGCGAATGTCGGTGCAGGGCGCGGGCCACCAGCTCCTTGCCGGTGCCCGTCTCGCCGGCAATCAGTACCGGCACGTCGCTGGCCGACAGGCGGCCGATCATGCGCACCAGGTGCTGGAAGGCCGGCGAGGCGCCGATCAGATCCGAATCGCCGGCCGGGGCTTCGGCCCGGCCGGGTGCCCGCCTGAGCGCCTTGGCCACCAGGTTGCCGACCTCGTCGAGGTCGAAGGGCTTGGCCAGGAATTCGAAGGCGCCGCCGCGGAAGGCGCGCACGGCCGAGTCCAGGTCGGAATAGGCGGTCATGACGATGACCGGCAATTCGGGATAGCGCTGGCGCAGTCGCTGCATGAGGTCGAGCCCGCTTTCCCCGCCCAGGCGGACATCCGCCATGACCAGCTCGGGCGTGGATTCGCCGAGCGCGGCGTCCAGTCCGGCGCTGTCGGCGAAGCTTCGTGCCGGCACCTGCTGGCTGCCGAAGTATTCTTCGAGCACGTAACGGATGGCCGGGTCGTCGTCGATGATCCAGATTCCCTCAGGCATCGCGGGCGGCCTGTTCGGAGGCCGGCGCAACCGCTGCGAGCGGCAGGCGGACGCGAAAGCGGCTGCCGCCGCTCAAGGGCTGGTACTCGACCAGGCCGCCGTGACCGCGGGCAATCTGCTGGACGATGGCCAGGCCGAAGCCCGAGCCCTGGTCGCGGCCGGAGACCAGCGGCAGAAACAGTCGTTCGCGCAGGTTCGCGGCCACGCCCGAGCCGTCGTCGTCGACGTCGACGCGCACGGCGTGTCCGCCGGGGCGGTCGAGCAGGGGCGAGTTGTGCTCGATGCGGGAGCTCAGCCGGATGCAATCCGCGCCCGCCTGGGCGCTGTTGCGCAGCAGGTTGAGAAACAGCTGGTGCAGCTGGCCCTCGTCGGCCGACAGTTCCGGGATGCTGGGGTCGAAATCGCTTTCGATGCGCAAGGCGCCGTGCTGCTCGGCGGCAACCAGTTCGGCCGCCTCGGCCAGCACGCGATGAAGGTTGACCGGCGCGGCGCGGCGCTCGCCGTTGCCGGCGAAGCGCTCGACCAGCGCGGTGATGCGGTCGACCTCGCGCTGGATCATCGCCGCGTGCCGGCCCGAGGTCTCGTCGCGCCCGCGGGCGGCGATCAATTGGGCGGCGCCGCGCACTCCTGCCAACGGGTTGCGCAACTCGTGGGCCAGCCGGCGCGCCATCAGCGACAGCGCCTGCTGGCGGTCGGCGCGCTCGGCCATTTCGCGCTGGCGCACACGCTCGGCAATCGGGTGCAGTTCGATCAGGATCGAAGCGCCGACCGGGTGCAGGTAGGCGTCGACGGCAGTGGTGCCGTCTTCGAGCATCGCCTCGGGCGCGTGCAGCGAACGATCCTGCCGTCGCACCTGGCGAACCCACTCGCCCAGGCCCGGGGAAATGTGCTGTATGCGCTGCTGCTTCAGCGTCCCGCCCGGCGGCGACAGCAGAGCGTTGGCCGATCGATTGAACCATTCGATCCGCCCGTCGGCGTCGACCCGGACCAGACCGGTTGCCAGTTCATCCGGGTCGAATCGCCGCATTCAGTCGTCGCCGGCGGCCACTGTCGTGAAGCTGACCGGATCGGTGGTGCCGAGCGAGCGCCCGGACGGCGTTTCAAGGCGAGCGAACAGGCGATGCTCGCCGGGCGCCGGGGCCGGGATGCTGGTCTCCAGGGATCGCACGGGCGTGAGTGGCTCGCCGTCGAGCACGAGGGTGATCCGGGCGGTCGGCGGCACGTCGATGTCGATGCCCATCACGATTTCGAGCATGTCGCCCTCGACGGTTTGGGTCGAGCCGTCGGCCGGCTGTTCGATGCGAAAGTTCATCGGCTCGCGCTCGGCTTCGTCGGCCGGGTTCTCCCCGCCCTGCTCTCCGGCCTGCTCCGAGAACTCGCTCTCGAGTTCGCCCCCGAGTTTACCCTCGAGCACGTTGAGCTCGGGCAGGTCGACGGGCTCGGAGTTGTCGTCGGGCTTCTGATCGGTGTAGGTCACGTTGCCGTTCTCGTCGACGACGCGATAGATTTCCTGAGCGCTCAGTGGCGAAGCGGCCAGGCCGAGGGCGATGAGCACAATTGCCGAGGACTTCATTAGCTTGATACCGCGGTTGTTCGACTGTTGAGCATTCTAAGGCACACCGCGGGCCGATGGGATGCCTGGCCTGACTCGGGCGGGCGAAGATCGCCGGAAAACGTAGCGAGCGCGCGCCTGACGGTGTCCGGCAGACGCGCGCGCACCAGTTGTGCGGTGATTGCTCAGCTCGAGTAGTACATGTCGAACTCCACCGGGTGGGTCGACATCCGGAAACGCGTGACTTCGGCCATCTTCAGCTTGATGTAGCCGTCGATGAGGTCGTCGGAGAACACGTCGCCGGCCTTGAGGAAGTCGCGATCGGTGTCGAGCGCTTCCAGCGCCTGGTCGAGCGCATGGCAAACCCGCGGAATGTTCTGCTCTTCTTCCGGCGGCAGGTCGTAGAGGTCCTTGTCCATGGGCGCGCCCGGGTCGATCTTGTTGACGATGCCGTCGAGCCCGGCCATCATCATCGCCGCGAAGGTCAGGTAGGGGTTGCCGGCCGGGTCGCCAAAGCGGACTTCGATGCGCCGGCCCTTGTCGCTGAACACCCACGGCACACGGCACGAAGCCGAGCGGTTGCGGGCAGAGTAAGCCAGCAGCACCGGCGCCTCGAAGCCCGGCACCAGCCGCTTGTAGCTGTTGGTCGTTGAGTTGGCAAAGGCGTTGATCGCCCGGGCATGCTTGAAGATTCCGCCGATGTAGTGCAGGGCGGTTTCGCT
>CAZSGS010000309.1:0-3664 GCA_964606365.1 uncultured Wenzhouxiangella sp.
GACGCCCGGGATGTAGGGCATGGCGAGGTAGTCGGCGAAGATGGTATTGCCGGTCGCGTAGGCGAAGATGCCCATGCCCGCGGCGACGAACACCGCGGGCATGATGGCCAGGCCATCGAGCCCGTCGGTGAGATTGACGGCGTTGGAGGAACCAACGATGACGAAGTAGGCCAGCACCACGTAGCCCAGCCCCAGCGGCAGCGCGAAGTCCTTGAAGAAGGGCAGGAACAGCTGCGTGTTGGCCGGCACGTCCGCCGTCTGGTAGAGAAAGACCGCCACCACGACCGCCGCCAGCGACTGCAGGCCGTATTTCCAGCGCGCCGACAGGCCGTCGCTGTTCTTGTACTTGAGCTTGCGCCAGTCGTCGACGAAGCCGATCGCGCCGAAAGCCGTGGTCACGAACAGCACCGTCCAGATGTAGCGATTTGCCAGGTCGGCCCACAGCAGGGTCGAGATGATCAACGCGATGAGGACCAGGGTGCCGCCCATGGTCGGCGTACCCGCCTTGGTCAGGTGCGACTCCGGGCCGAGTTCGCGGATGGGTTGACCGATCTGGCGCTCGGTCATGTGGCGAATGAACAGCGGGCCGACGATCAGCGAAACGATCATCGCCGTCAGCGCGGCCATGACGGTCCGGAACGTGATGTAGCCGAACAGCGCGACATCGGCCATGAGTACGTGATCGAGCAACCAGGTCAGCATGCTTCCGCCCCCTCGAGCAGTTTCTCGACGATGCGCTCCATGCCCATCGAGCGCGAGCCCTTGACCAGGCAGATCACACCGGGCCGCAGCTGCTCGCCAAGCGCCTCGACGAGTTCGTCGTGAGCGTCGAAGTGTTGGACCGGACCGTCGAAGGCATCGGCGCTGAAGCGCGCCAGCTCGCCGATCGTGTACAGGCGATCGACGCCGAGATCGCGCGCCGCCTGTCCCATCTCGGCATGCAGTTGCTGGCCGACGGACCCGAGCTCGCCCATGTCGCCGAGCACCAGCCAGCGCTGCTCACCCTGCATCTGCGCCAGCACCTGGAGCGCGGCATAGAGCGATGCCGGGTTGGCGTTGTAGGTATCGTCGACCAGTTGCCAGCCGGCGGCATGGCGACGCGACTCCAGCCGCCCGGGCAGGCTCTGCATGCCGGCAAGCGCCTGGGCAATCGCCGCAAGCGGCACGCCGAGCGCCACCGCAACCGCCGTGGCCGCAAGCGCGTTGCTGAAGTTGTGGCGCCCCTCAAGCGCGGGCCTGAAACTGAAATCGCCGTTCGGCGTGTTGACCATTGCCGTCCCGCGCGAGAGCACCCCCGAGACGTTCGCGGCGCCGTCGCCTCCGAAGCTGATGATGCGCCGCTCGGCGGCCAGCTCGCGCCACAGCGGCGCGTAGGCGTCGTCGGCGTTGATCACGGCCGTACCGCCGGCCGGCAGGGCCGAGAACATCTCGCCCTTGGTCCGCGCCACGCCCTCCACGCTGCCGAGCAGCTCCAGATGCGCCGGGCCGGCGTTGGTGACCACGCCCACATCCGGACGGGCGATCGAGGCCAGGTAGGCGATATCGCCGGGGCGGTTGCAGCCCATTTCGACGACGGCGAAGCGGTGCGAGGCGTCCAGGCGCGCCAGGGTCAGCGGTACACCGAGTTCGTTGTTGTAGTTGCCCCGGGTCGCGAGGGTCGGGCCCTGGGTAGCCAGCACGGCGGCAACCATTTCCTTGACCGTGGTCTTGCCGTTGCTGCCGGTGATGCCGATCACCGCAACGTCGAGAGACGCCCGCCAGGCCCGCGCGATACGCCCCATGGCATCGCGCACGTCGTCGACCAGCACTCGGGGCAGCGGGTGGTCGCCGGCCCGGCTGACCAACGCGGCGGCGGCGCCGTGTTCCCTCGCCTGATCGAGAAAATCGTGGCCGTCGTGATGGTCGCCCGGCAGGGCGCAGAACAGATTGCCCGCCTCGACGCGTCGGGCGTCGTGGATCATGCCCCGTATTTCGACATCGTCGCCGATCACGCGGCCGCCGGCGATCTCCGCCATCCGGCTGAGGTTGAAGGTCATCATGCCGCCACCCCCAGCGCTTCGCGGACGCTGACGTGGTCGTCGCAAGGCAGCCGCTGGTCGCCGACGACCTGGTCGGTTTCGTGTCCCTTGCCGGCCACCAGCACGATATCGCCGGCGTCGCCACCGGTGAGTGCGTGTGAGATGGCCCGGGCGCGGTCCCGGATCACGAGCGTTCGCTGCGGTTTGTGCATGCCGGCCTGGATGGCGCGGATGATGGCCAGGCCGTCCTCGCTGCGCGGGTTGTCGTCGGTGAGCACGATTCGGTCGGCCAGGCGCTCGGCCACACGGCCCATGCGCGAGCGCTTTTCGCGATCCCGGTCGCCGCCGCAGCCGAACACGCACCACAGGTTGCCCCCGGTGAGCTCGCGCGCGCTGATGAGCGCGTTCTCGAGGGCGTCGGGCGTGTGCGCGTAGTCGATGATGGCCAACGGCGCGCCGGCGCGACCGATCGGTTCCATGCGCCCGGGCACCGGTTCGAGCGCCGCGAGCGCTCGAACGATCTCCGGCGGTTCGCGCCCGCGCTCGGCCAGCTCGGCCGCCACGATCAGCAGGTTCCAGAGGTTGATGCGCCCGATGAGCCGCGAGTGCGCCTCGAATCGGCCGCAGGAGAGGTCGAAGACGGCCGAGAGTCCACTGGTGTCTGCAGTTCGAACGGCAGCGCTGGCCCGGGCCTCGGGCCGATCGGCCAGCGAGTAGCCGACCACGCGATTCATCCCGCCGAGCTCTTCCGCCAGCGCACGGCCGAAATCGTCGTCGACATTGATCAGCTGGCGCTCGCTGGCGAACTCCTTGAACAGGCGCGCCTTGGCCGCAGCGTAGGCCGCGCGGTCGGCGTGATAGTCGAGGTGGTCATGCCCCAGGCTGGTGAAGATGGTGCTGGAAAACGTCAACCCGTCGAGCCGCCCCTGGTCGAGGGCATGCGACGAAGCCTCCAGCACGACGTGGCCGACGCCCTGCCCGGCCAGGTCCGCCAGCTGTCGGTAGACGCTGAAGATGTCCGGCGTGGTCAGGCTGCCGGCCCGTTGCTGCCCGGGGCGCCCGCAACCGAGCGTCCCGAGCATGGCCCCGCCGAGCGCCTGCGCCAGCAGCCAGGCGACCGAGCTCTTGCCGTTGGTCCCGGTCACGGCCACGAGGTCGAGCGCGTCGATCGCCTCGCCCCAGAATCGGCGCGCCAGCTCGGACAGGCGCCGGGAAAGATCGGGAACGACCAATTCGGGCAGACCCAGATCGTCGGGCGCAGCGGCGCACCCGTCGTGCGCAACCGCCACGGCGCCGCGCTCGCGCGCCTGGTAGGCGAACTGCATGCCGTGGCCGGAAGCGCCGGCGAGCGCGACAAAGACATCGCCCCGGCGAAGCAGCCGGGAATCCAGGCACAGCCCGCCCGTCACCACCGCCGCATCAGCCGGGGCGTCGGTCAACCCACCGAAGAGGTCCTGCAGGGAGCGCTGTCGCTCAATCATGCGACTCCTCCACCCGGGCCGTCAGCAGGCCGGGGTCGTCCGGCGGCACGTTGAAAAGGCGCAGGCCGGCGGCCATCACGTCCGAGAAAAGCGGCGCGGCAATCTGTCCGCCGTAATAGTGATCGCCCGAGGGATCATTGACCACGACCACGGCAACCAGCTTGG
>CAZSGS010000310.1:0-3655 GCA_964606365.1 uncultured Wenzhouxiangella sp.
TCACCCAAGGCAGCCGAGTCGTCTTCGATCTGGTCGACGACCATCTCGAACTGCCGGAAGGGCGCGCGGGTGTCGGCTTCGCCGTGCTGGAGCAGGATGGGCGTGCGGACCTGGTCGAGCCGCGCGACGGAGTTGCTGCGGTCGTATATGTCAGGGCGCTCGCTCGGCGAGCCGCCGTGGCCTTCGCGGGTGAACAGCCTGCCCAGGCGATCGGCGGTTTCGTAAGCGTCGGCCCAGTCGTAGATGCCCGCCATCGGCACGGCGGCGTCGAAGGCATCGGGCCAGCGGGTGACCGCCGCCAGGCTCATGATGCCGCCATAGCTGTAGCCGTAGATGCCCACCTTGTCGCTGGACCACGACTGCCGGCGGATGAAGTCGGCGGCCGCCGCGGCATCCTGGGCCTGGCCGTTGGCCCAGTCGTTGACGGCCATGTCCTGGAATGCGCGCCCGAATCCGGAGCCGCCGCGGTAGTTGATGGCCAGAACCACGTAGCCCTGCTGGGCCAGGCGCTGTTCGACCAGGTTGAGCCCGTTGTAGTAGGAATTGGTGCCGCCGCCGTGGACCTGTACCAGCGCGGGGTACTCCTTCTCGGGCGAGAAATCCGGGGGCGTGAACATGAAGGCCTGGATGTAGAGCCCGTCCTTGCTGCGGAAGCTGATCACCTCGGGCGCCTCGACGCCCTGCCACTCGGTCGCAATCTGCGTGAGCTGCTCGGCGCGGCCGCCCGCTTGCGACAGCGCGTCGATTTCCCGGCCGCGCGTCGGCGTGGAGCGCACCATGATGAGTTCGTCGGCGTCCGCGCTCGCATCGAAGCCATGGATGAGGCCGCCGGTGTTGCTGACCCGCGTGGCCACTCCGCCGGACGCGGGTACGCGCCACAGGTCCAGCTCGCCGCGCGCGTGGTTCGGGAAGAACAGCTGTGAGCCATCCGCCGACCATTGCGGCCGGTTTATCGCCATCGTGTGGACCTGCATCTCCACCCGCCGCGCGTCGCCGCTGTCGGCCTCGATCACGTACAGGTCCGACAGGTCGCCGTACCAGAATTCGTCACTCCCGGTGGCGAACACCGCGATGCGGTTGCCGTCGGCCGACCACGCGGGGGTCGCGCGGCCCATGATGTCGGCGGTCAACCGGCGTTGCTGGCCCGATTCGACATCGACCAGCCAGAGGTCGTCGCTCCAGTAGTCGGTCTTGTTGGAAAAGTAGGCGATGGTCTCGCCGTCGGGGGACCAGGCGTGACCCAGGCGAATTTCCTCTGCCGTCATGGATTCCTGCGTCAGCTGCCTCGGCTCGCCCGAGCCGTCGGCGTCGATCAGCCAGATGTCCTGGTGGCCGGAGCGCGCACTGTAGAACGCGATGTGCTCGCCGTCGGGCGAGGGCTGCGGGGCGCGCACGTCGTGCTCGTCGTCGGTCAGGCGCACCGGGGACAGCGAATCGACGGCCACCGTCCACAGGTCGCCGTCGTCGACATAGACGATGCGCTGGCCGTCCTTGAACCAGGCCGGTGAGTGACCGGGAACCCAGGGCGTGAGTTCACCCGACTCGCGCGACAGCCGCTTGATGCCCCGCGTGTCCGGCGTGTCGACGACGACAGCCACCGTCGCGCCGTCGGGCGACATGGCCGCGTCCATGACGCCGTCGTGCCCCGTCGCCCGACACACCGTCGTGCGGCAGATATTCTCCCAGCTCAGGGATGCGGTATCGGCCTGGGCCGGGGCCGCCGCCAGAAGCAGGGCGGACAGCAGGGTCAGAGCGGACAAACGGGTGGACGCAATTCGGTTTCGACGCATGGTCTCGGGCTCCGGAAATGGGGTGGCGCCCTGCCGATGAGGGCGGCCGGCGGGGTGATGCCGCCGGGCCGATAGTGTCGCACGAAGTCGGGCCCGGCTCTCGCTCGACAGCGCTTCGCCACATCACCCGCGTCGGCCACGGGGTATCATCATCCGCGTATACGGCCGGTTCGGCCCGGCCGCGACCGGAAGCGTGAGGGTGTTCGTTTCCGGATCCGGAGCAACGACGGGGATGTCATTCATGATCGGAAACATGGGCCTCATCATCGGGGTGGTCGCGTTGATCTTCATGGCCCTGCGCGGGGTCAATATTCTGGTCGCGGCGCTCGTCGCCAGCCTGATCGTGGCGGCCACCAACGGCCTGGGCCTGGCGCCGACGCTGCTCGAACACTTCCCCACCGGTCCGCTGGGCGCTTTCACCTTCGCCGGGCAGTTCTTCATCCTGTTTCTGACCGGCGCCGTTTTCGGCAAGCTGATGGCAAGCTCCGGCGCGGCGGCCTCGGTGGCCGGCGCGATCATTCAATGGTTGGGCGTCCGGCGCACGATCCTGGTTACGGTGCTTTCCTGCGCCGTGCTGACCTATGGTGGTGTCGTGTTGTTCGTCGTGATCTTCACCATCTACCCCCTGGGTATCGCCCTGATGCGCGAGGCCGACCTGCCCAAGCGCATTTTCTGCGGTGCCGCGGCCCTGGGTGCGGGCACCTTCACGATGACGGCACTACCCGGTACGCCCTCGATTCACAACGTGATCGCGGCCAGTGCGCTGGGGACCGACCTGTTCGCCGGTGTCCTGCCGGGCCTGGTCGCCGCGGCGGTGATGTTTGCGCTCGGGTTGTGGTACCTGGAATTCCAGTGGCGAGGCGCGCGCGAACGCGCCGAGGGGTACGCCAGCAACGCGCGCGACGAGGAGATGGAAAAACTCGCGCCCGCCCGGCAGGATGCGCCCGGCTGGCCACTGGCGATCGTGCCGCTGGCGGTCGTTCTGGGCACGATCCTGCTGCCACGGCTGACCGTGGCGACCGGGCTGGTGGATGCCGAAAGCACCCTGGTCGGGCCGCTGTTCGCATTCGCCAACGCCCAGGCCATTGTCTGGCCGAGCCTGGCGCTGGTGCTGGGTTCGGTGGCCTGCGTGCTGTGTTTCGGTTCTTTGCGCGGGCGCGGCCTCGAAGCGATGGGGGCCGGCGCCAACGACAGCGTCATGCCGCTGCTCAATACCGCGGCGGTGATCGGCTTCGGCGGCGTGGTCGCCCAGACCCAGGGCTTCGCCGCCTTTGCCGGCGCGGTGATGGGCCTGGATCTGCCGCCGCTGGTTTCGGTGGCCCTGTCGGTCAACGTCGTCTCCGGCATCGTCGGTTCGGCATCGGGTGGCCTGCAGATCTTCATGCAGACCCTGGCCGAGAACTACATTGCCATGGGGATCGAGCCGCAGGTACTCCATCGCGTGGCCACGGTGGCGTCGGGCGGGCTGGACTCGCTGCCGCATTCGGGTGCCGTCATCGCCATGCTGACCATCATGGGCCTCAAGCACCGCGAGGCCTACCGCGACATCTTCGTCGTCACGGTGCTGATCCCGCTCGTTGCCGCGGTGGCGGCCATCGCCGTTGCCGCCTGGGGCTGATCCGCTGTCGGCAAGCAGCGTCCAACCGCAGCCCGGGCGCGCGGGCATTGCGGATTCGATTCGAGCTTGCTGGTGTACCCCGTCAGCGTTGATCCGTTTCGGGAACCAGCATCAGGCGTTCCCACAGCCCGTTGATCCAGCCCATCATCTCGGCGACGAACGGTTCGCGTACGGCGGCCGGGTCCACGCTCCAGAGGTCGATGTCGGGGTGGCCGGGGGCGGCGTACTCCCAGTCGATCAGGTACAG
>CAZSGS010000311.1:0-3646 GCA_964606365.1 uncultured Wenzhouxiangella sp.
ACGGGCTGATTGGGGCCCAGCATGTCGCCGGCGGCGATTCTGAAACACAGCTGATAGCCGATCTGACCGGCTGCGCCGGTGATGGCGACGCGAACGGGGTTGTTCATGGAACACTCCTGGAAAAGATTTGTGGACAGCGTTGCATTTTAACGCATGCCGGTGCAGGCGTACCCGAGAGGCGACATTTTCGCGGGCATTCGTCCGGACCTTCGGGGTTATAGTGAGCCCTGTGAAAATTGAACTGGAGTACCGTATGAGTCGAATCCTCTTTGCGTCGCTCATGGCGCTGATGATGTCCCCGCTCGGGGCCAGCGAGTCGGCCGATCCGGCCGACGAATTCTGGTCGTCGCTCTCGGACCTTTGCGGCCGGGCCTTCGAGGGTGAACTGGTCGAAGCGCCGGAGGGCGAAGACGACTTCGCGGGCAAGCGCCTGGTCATGCACGTGCGTGCGTGCAGCGACGACGTGATCCGGATTCCATTCATGGTCGGTGAGGACCGTTCGCGCACCTGGGTGCTGACCCGTCGCGACGGGCGCATCGAGCTCAAGCACGATCACCGGCACGAGGACGGCAGTCACGACGAGGTAACGATGTACGGTGGTACGGCCACCAATACCGGCACCGCGCAAGCGCAGTACTTTCCCGCCGACCAGGAAACCCGCGAACTGATCGAGCCGGCGTTTTCGAACGTCTGGACGATGCGCGTTTCGCCCGGCGAGACCTTCACCTACGGTCTCTGGCGCCTTGGAACGCCGCGCGTGTTCCGGATCGATTTCGACCTGAGCGAAGCGATCGAGCCGCCGCCGGCGCCCTGGGGCTGGGAGGACTGAGTCGACCATGAACGAGGCGCTCTCTTCGGTGATCGGCCTGCTCGACCTCGAGCGGCTGGAGGACAACCTGTTTCGCGGTGAAAGCCGTGATATCGGCGCGCCGCAGGTATTCGGGGGCCAGATCCTGGGCCAGGCGCTTTCGGCGGCGCACTGCACCGTCGATCGCCGCGCGCCGCACTCCCTGCACGCTTACTTTCTGCGCCCCGGCGACTTCAACCAGCCGGTCGTCTACCAGGTCGAACGTTCCCGGGACGGCGGCAGCTATTCCAACCGCCGGGTGGTCGCCATCCAGCACGGACGGCCGATCCTCAACCTGGCCGCCTCGTTTCACGCCGGCGAGGCGGGCTTCGACCACCAGTTCGATATGCCGGAGGTGGCGGGGCCGGAGGGGCTTTCGAAGAGCATCGATATCCACGACTCGATCATCGACAAGGTGCCGGAGAAGATGCGCCGTCTACTGGCGCACCGGCCGCCGCTGGAGTTCCGGCCGGTCGAGGCGCCGAAGTTCATCGACCCGCAGCAGCGGCCGCCGCGCAAGCATGTATGGATGCGGGCCTGGAACCCCCTGCCGGACGACCCCGAACTGCACCGGAACCTGCTGACTTACGTGTCGGACTACGAGCTGCTGGGCACGGCCACCCTGCCGCACGATCTCGATTTCAGCAGCCGACCGGTCCAGATGGCGAGCATCGACCATGCCATCTGGTTTCACCGGCCGTTTCGGGTCGACGAGTGGCTGCTCTACGCCTGCGATAGCCCGACCAGCCACGGCGGGCGCGGGTTCACGCGAGGCCAGTTCTTCACGCAGTCCGGCGAGCTGGTGGCGTCGACGGCCCAGGAGGGCGTCATTCGGCCCTGGGATCCGTCCAAACGCAGTTAAGAGCTTCCTTAATCGTCCTCGAAGCGGTCGGAGAAGAGGACGTCGCCGAGGCTCTCCAGGATGTCGGCCCAGAATCCGCCGGTCAGGCGCCACTGCCCGCCGGTGAGTTCGCGCGCTTCGGTCGCCTCCCATTGTCCGATGGTTCCGGACAGCTGCCATTGCCCGTCGTCGCTCTCGCTTTGCATCACGCCGCCCGAGGCAATGCTCCAGCGCGTGATCTCGTAGTCCTGGGCCATCGCCGGGGCTGCCAGCAGCACGAGCAATGCCAGTGTTGCGAAGGTTTTCATGAGCCGGGCTCCTTTTCGTCCTTGAATTGTGCACGAGTCTAACTTCTGTATACGTAAACCGCCGGCCGGGCACGCCACATCGGTCGGCAATTGTTCAGGTCTGCTCGCCGTAGGGGAAATTGTCCGATTCGAGTGATTCGGTGTAGTCGCCGACGCGCTCGTGGGCGATGTCGGTGCGGTAGAAGCGGGCGATATGGTAGACGGCGTCGCCTTCGTTGACGAGCGGCAGATTGAGCCGGCCGATCACGATGCCGGAATAGGGGGCGACGATCTCACGCTCGGCTTCGCCGAAGGGATCGGAAACCATGCCCAGGACGGTTTCATCCTTGGCCACGCGATCGCCTAGTCGGCCCCAGGCGCGGAACAGCCCGCTCTGCGGGGCGCGCACCCAGCTGCTCGAGCGGGCAACGACCGGGTTCGGCGGCGCCTTCATGCGGGTTCTGGGCAGCATTTCGAGTTGGCGCATCACGCGCACGACGCCCTCGACGCCGCCGCGGATGGCGACTTCGTCGAAGCGCAGCGCTTCACCCGCCTCGTAAAGCAGGATGGGAATGTCATGATCCATCGCCGCCATGCGCAGCGAGCCGTCTCGCAGGGCCGAGTTGAGAATCACCGGCGTACCGAATGCCTGGGCCAGCGACAGGGTTTGCTCGTCGTCGAGGTTGGCGCGGATCTGCGGCAGGTTGCCGCGATGGACTGCGCCGGTATGCAGGTCGATGCCGTGGGTCGCCTGGCTGACGATCTCGGTCATGAAAATATGCGCCACGCGGGCGGCCAGAGACCCGCCTTCGGAGCCCGGGAAGCTGCGGTTGAGATCGCGCCGGTCGGGGAAATAGCGCGACAGGTTGATGAAGCCGTGAAGGTTGACGATGGGTACGGCGATCAGCGTGCCCCTGAGTCGCTTGAGCTGGGGCACGGTCAGGAGCCGGCGGATGATTTCGACGCCGTTGAGTTCGTCGCCGTGGATGGCGGCCGAGACGAACAGCACGGGGCCCGGCCGCTTGCCGCAGAGAACCTGCACCGGCATGGTCGTGGACGAATGCGTGTAGAGTCGTCCGACCTCGAGATCGATGCTGCGTCGCTGACCGGGCTCGACGGTGTTGCCGCCGATCGTGATGGGGGCGTTGTGTTTTTTCATGCCTTGAATCCGGCAATGTAGAAGGTGAGGGCGGTGGCCAGCGCTGCCGCCGAACCGGTGGCCAGCGGCAGCAGAACGCGCCATCCCAGGGCTCGACCGCCGATACCGAGCGCCATGCTGCCCTTGAGCACGGAATTGGCGCCGGCCGCGATGATGATGCCGACCGAGGCGACCTGCAGCGCGGTTTCGCCCTGGCTCATGCGCGCCAGCGACAGGGTGATGGCGTCGACGTCGGCCAGCCCCGAAGCGGCGGCCAGGATCCACAGGCCGGCATCGCCGGCCCATTCGGAGAGCGCCTTGCCCAGCAGCATGATGACCGCCAGCAGGGCGCCGAAGAACAGGGCCGACTTCAGTTCCATCGGGTTGCGAAGCAAGGTGCGTTCTTCGCCGTCGGGCTGGCCGGTCCTGCCACGGAGCAGGAAGAACGGAACCGGTGCCAGGGTGCAGCCCAGCAGCAACAGGGCCGGGAGCCAGAGCGTGGCGAAAAGCGGGGCGTGGATGAGCGTGGCCAG
>CAZSGS010000312.1:0-3642 GCA_964606365.1 uncultured Wenzhouxiangella sp.
GACGATGCCCTCGACGACGCGGGCATCCTCAGCATCGAGCAGACCCTGCGCAAGGCGCAGGCGCGTTTCAATCAGTGGCTCAAGCTGGACACCGACGATCGCACCACGGCCTCGTTGCTGGAGTCGCTGAACTTCGACTACTTCAAGCTCCTTGATCTGCTCACCATCGCCCGCTCGCGCAAGCACATCGAGAAGTATTACGACCTCGCCGAGATCGGCGATTTTCCGCACCGCAACAAGCCGATCAATGTCCGCGCCGACATCGACACCGCAGACCGGTTTCCACCGCTACGCTCGGTCAACCGCGACATCCGCCGACTGACCCTCAGCGCCTACGCGCCGATGCGCTACGTGCTGCCCGAGAAGGTCGAAGACTACAGCCGGCGCTATGACATGGAGATCGCCGGCGGGCGCTCATTCCGACAACTGGACCGAGAAGAGAGCCTGATTCATCTGATGCGGGTGAACCTGCTCAAGCGGATGGAAAGCTCTATCCATTCGTTCGCCCAGACCCTGGAGAAGTTGCTCGGCAAGGTCGATCAACTGATCGAGCGGATCGACCGCCACGACGCCTCCCCGATCGAGGAGCTGCGAATCGAGGACATCGATCTCGACAGCGATGAGGTCGACCCGTACCTGGTCGGCACCAAGGTCAAGGTGTTGCTGCAGGACGTGGACCTGATCCGCTGGAAGCAAGACCTGCAGGAAGACCAAGCGATCCTGACCGCACTGCTGCACGAGGCCCGCCAGGTCGACGTCCAACGCGACGAAAAGCTCCGCCGTCTGAAAGCGCTCATCAGCGACAAGGTCACCCAGCCGATCAACACGGGCAACCGCAAAGTCCTCATCTTCACCGCCTTCGCCGACACCGCCGACTATCTCTACCAACAGATCGCCGACTGGGCGTTGCAGACGCACGGCCTGCATAGCGCCCTCGTGACCGGGCGCTCGGGGAGCAACAGGAGCACCCTCAAGGGCCTGCGCACGGATCTTGGCTCGGTGCTGACGGCCTTCTCGCCGATGCTCAAGTACGGACTCGATCTCGCCATCCCGACCGAGACGCGGGACATCGAAGGTCGCAAGGTCACGGTGATCGGCGCAGGCGCCCTGATCGTCTGCCTTGCCGATGACATCACGCTGGATGTGGTGTCCGGCATCGTCGCCCTGAAGGGTGAATTCCAGCCCGAGGTCATGCGGGTGGTCTTCAAGGACTCCGGCTTCAAGGACGACGTGGTCAAGACCAACGCCGCTCAGATCTTGAAGCAGGCCGGCATCGACGACGTGAAGTCGCTGTGATAGCGCAGGGTCAGCGACGATTCGCGGGGCCAGAACCTTGGACGGTGCATAGGATATGAGCGCAAGAGACTCACTCGATCCGCATGCGGCCGACTATCAAGACTGGCTGAAGGCGCTCAAAGCCCGGGTACGCCAGGTGCAGCTCCAGGCGGCTGTCGCAGTCAATCAGGAGCTGCTGCGTTTCTACTGGGCACTCGGCGCCGAGATCGCCGAGCGGCAAAAGAACACGGACTGGGGCTCGGGTTTCCTGCAGCAGTTGAGCAAGGACCTGATGGCCGAGTTTCCTGGGATGAAAGGTTTTTCGCTCAGGAACATCAAGTACATACGCCAGTGGTTTCTGTTCTACTCCGGCGCTGCGCCAATTGGGCAACAGGCTGTTGCCCAATTGGAAGCGCCGCCTGTGGCGCTGATCACCCAGATCCCTTGGGGGCACAATCTGGCGATCATCTCCAAGTGCCAGCACGCCGACGAGGCGCTCTACTACGTGCGAAGCACCATCGCGCATGGATGGAGCCGCAGTGTCTTGGTCCACCAGCTCGATAGTGGGCTGTGGCAGCGTGAAGGCAAGGCCGTCAGCAACTTCACCGAGGTGCTTCCGGCGCCGCAATCAGACCTGGCGACCCAAACCCTCAAAGACCCCTACGTCTTCGACTTTCTGACCCTGACCAAGGATTACAACGAGCGTGAGCTGGAAGCGGGCCTGATCGAGCACATCACCCACTTCTTGCTTGAGCTGGGCGCCGGGTTCGCCTACATCGGCAGGCAAGTGTCCCTGCAGGTGGGAGCCCGCGATTTCTTTCTTGACCTGCTGTTCTATCACACCCGGCTGCATGCCTATGTGGTTGTCGAGCTGAAGACGGGTGACTTCGAGCCCGAGCATGCTGGCAAGCTGAATTTCTACCTCAAGGCGGTCGATGCGCAACTGCGCGGCGACGGCGATAACCCCAGCATCGGCATCCTGCTCTGCAAGAGCCGGGACCGGACCGTTGTCGAGTACGCCCTGAGCGACATCCACAAACCGATTGGCGTCTCCGAATATCAGCTCACCCGGTCCCTGCCGGAGAATCTTAAATCCAGCCTGCCCAGCATCGAGGCGCTGGAAGCGGAGCTAGAAAAGGACGAGAACAGCGAATGAAGATCAAGTTCAACCCCGATCTGGACTTCCAGGCGGATGCGGTCGCGTCCATCGTCGATCTGTTCGAGGGCCAAGAGACCTGCCAGACCAACTTCACGGTTGGCGCCATGGACGCAACGCCGCAGCTAGACCTGTTGGAGAACGATCTCGGCATCGGCAACCGCCTCAAGCTGCTCGATGAGGACCTCCTCGCGAACATCGGCAAGGTCCAGTTGCGCAACGGCCTCAAGCCCTCAACGGAGCTGGGCGATCTCAACTTCACCGTCGAAATGGAGACCGGCACGGGCAAGACCTACGTCTACCTGCGCAGCATCTTCGAGCTGAATCAGAAGTACGGCTTCACCAAGTTCATCGTCGTCGTGCCCTCGATTGCCATCAAGGAGGGCATCAACAAGTCGCTGCAGATCACCGAGGAGCACTTCAAGGGGCTCTACGACAACGCCCGCTTCGACTACTTCGTCTACGACTCTCAGAAGCTCGGCCAGGTCCGCAACTTCGCGACCAGTGATTGCATCCAGATCATGGTCATCAACATCGATGCCTTCCGCCGCAGCTTCACCGACCCGAGCAAGGAGTCCAAGGCCAACATCATCCACCGCCCGCACGATCGCATGACGGGCGCCAAGCCGATCGAGTTCATCCAATCAACCAATCCGATCGTCATCATCGACGAGCCGCAGACGGTCGACACCACGACGAAGAGCGCCGATGCCCTCGCATCGCTCAATCCGCTGTGCACCTTCCGCTTCTCAGCCACCCACCGCGATAAGCATCATCAGATCTTCCGGCTCGACTCGGTGGACGCCTACGAGCGCAAACTGGTCAAGCAGATCGAAGTGGCGAGCGTCACCGTCGCCGACAGCCATAACAACGCCTATGTCCGCCTGATCAGCGTCGACAACAAGAACGGCATCTCCGCGCGCATCGAGTTCGATGCCATCCGCAAGGGCCAGATCAAGCGGGAGCAGAAGAAGGTCAAGACGGGCGTCGACCTGGTCGAGCTATCCGGCGGCAGGGACGTCTACGACGGCTACATCATCGAGGAGATCTACTGCGCCGAGGGCCAGGAGTACATCAGCTTTACCGGCACCGAGACGGTGGTCCGACTCGGGCAGGCGATCGGCGAGGTCAACGTCGACCAATACAAGCGCCTGCAGATCCGCAAGACCATCGAGGAGCATCTGGACAAGGAGCTTCGGCTGCGCCCGAAA
>CAZSGS010000313.1:0-3638 GCA_964606365.1 uncultured Wenzhouxiangella sp.
GCCGGTCACGACGTGGGCGGCTCCCTATATGAGAAAGACCTGGTCGACACCGCAAAGGAACTGATCAAGCGCGCCGAGGAAAAAGGCGCCGCCATCCCACTACCCACTGACGTCCTCACCGCCGAGCGATTCCACGAAGACGCCCACGCCACGCTGCGATCCGTCGGCCGCGTGCGGAAGGAGGAAATGATCCTGGATATCGGCCCCGAAACCGCCGGCAACCTCGCCGCCATCGTCCGCCAGGCCGGCACCGTTGTCTGGAACGGCCCGGTAGGCGTGTTCGAGTTCGAGGCGTTTCACTCCGGCACGCAGGCGATTGCGCATGCCGTGGCGGCGTGCAAGGGATTCACCTTGGCCGGGGGAGGGGACACGATTGCGGCGATCGAGAAGTTTCATGTAGCGGATCGGATCGATTACATCTCGACTGCGGGTGGGGCATTCCTGGAGTACGTCGAGGGCAAGCAATTGCCGGCTGTTGCCGCCCTTGAAATATAACGTTTAACGTTATACATTAAACCAGCAGTGCTGACGTGATCCGCAGCTTTCGATGCCGCGAAACCCGGAAACTGTTCGAAACCGGCCAAAGCCGCCGGTTCTCGGCCATCTTGTCGGTAGCGGAAAGAAAGCTGACGCAGTTGAACGCGGCGGAGACGCTGGAATTCCTCCGCTCGCCTCCGGGCAACCGCCTGGAAGCACTGAAAGGTGATCGGGAAGGCCAGTACAGCATACGGATCAACAATCAGTTTCGCCTGTGCTTTCGCTGGACCAGCGAGGGCCCGGAAGACGTCGAGATCGTGGACTACCACTAGGAGGCCGGACAATGAGTTTCAAGAATGGCATGCGCCCCGTGCATCCCGGTGAGATCCTGCGCAAGGACTACCTCGACCCGCTCGACATGAGCGCCAATGCGTTGGCCAAGGCGCTGAACGTCCCGGCCCCGCGCATCAACGACATCGTTCGCGAGCGTCGCGGCGTGTCCGCGGACACTGCCATGCGCCTGGCCCGCTACTTCGGCGGCGATGCCAGATCCTGGCTGAACCTCCAGAGTGCCTATGAGCTGCGCAAGGCCGAGATCGAAAATGCCGGCCGCATAGAGCGAGAGATTTCACCTGCCCAGCGCGCTTGATCGGGAAAGGTGGGCTACCCGATCGAGCGCATCCCCTCAAGGTCGGATAGCCGTGGGTGCGCTGAGCTGGACTGATCCCGAGTACGCTCGCTGCCATCGTCCGCCAAGCCGGCACGGTGATCTGGACCGTTGGGCGTATTCGAGTTCGAGGCCTTCCATTCCGGCACGCAGGCGAACGCGCATGCCGTGGCCGCCTGCAAGGGTTTCACGCTCGCCGGCGGCGGAGACACCATCGCGGCGCTCGAGAAGTTTCATGTGGCGGATCGGATTGATTACGTTTCGATGGCCGGTGGTCCTTTCTGGAATATGTGAAGGGGAAGGAGTTACCCACTTAAAAGATATTGAGATTAATGGTGACCTCGGGTTAATTCAAGTGCAAATTGTGCGTTCTCTGACTGTCGGCTGCAAGCGTCTGAGCTAACCGCTATCTGTAACTGAGCGAGAACGTAACCTGACTTACTGACAGGTCAATGCTGCTTTTGCGTGGCGATGACAATAGCCCAGACGAGGGCGGCAAAGGCCAGCGCAAAGCCGGGCAGGGCGAACAGCAGGGCACGCAGGAAATGTTTGAGGAAGCGGATTTCGCTCAGGCGGAATTTTCGTGGTTCTTCGAGGCCGCGGACCGTGGCGGTGTAGACGCCCGCTTCAGCAATCTCGATGCGGCCGACGGCTACACGGCGTGTCTGGCCGACCTCTTGGCTCATGCTGCCGGAAATGGACTTGAGCGGCACGGTGCGCCCGCGCTCGTCCGAGAATTCGATGACCGTGCCGGCCGGCAGTTCGTCGTCGACGATGTGCAGTCGGCCGTCGATCAGCGCTTTCGACTCGTGCCAGAGTCGGTAGTCACCTGGCTCGGGGATCTCGGTCTCGACCGATCCCGGTGCCTGGAAGGAGGTATGCCAGCCGGCGAAGCCCTGCAACAGGGTCAGGGTCGCAATGGCGCACAGGATCAGTCCGGCGATGCCCGTGACGATGGGGCGGAGATAACTTCGCGACATGGCTTCGATTTCCGATTCCCGAGTAGAAAGCTCAACGCCTGGTATTCTGCACGTCGCTGTCAGTCTGCGCGACCCCGTCGGGTGCGAGTGCTGTAGCGGTCGCGGGCGTCCTGCTTTGCGGTAGGTAATGTTATCTTGAGCCCTTTCCCCACCCGGTCGCCCGGTTGGAAAACCGGCGACGACGATCTTGCAGCCCCCGGAGGGGCGTCAATCCATGACCCATACCCCGCACGAACTGGCCGAGGATTTCCCGGAATACGCGGAAACCATCCATCAGCTGAAAACGACGGATTCTCATTTCAGGAAGCTGGCGGACGAATACCACGACGTCAATCGGCAGGTGCATCGGATGGAGACCGAAGTCGAGGCCGTCAGCAGCGACACCGAAAAGCACGTCCGGGAACGGCGCGTGCATCTCAAGGACCAGATTGCGCAATATCTGGCTCGCCACGCGGGCTGACGGCTCCAGGAAACTGAACCGTCAGAATTCTGCGCGCCGACGGGAGCGAGCGCCTCCCGCGATCAGCCGCTCACGCGCTGCACATCGTGGGTGGATGCGTCGCCGTCTCCGACCCGACGCCCCGCTTCAGTAGGTAAGGACTTGCGTATCCGGCTGGTCCATCAGGCCGGCGATTTCCGGCGGCTTGGCGACCGTCACGCCGTCGATCAGATCGGCTTCGCTGTACTCGCTGTTGGGCAGGAACAAGGCGCATACCTGAACGGTAACGCCCTTGTCCATCAGGCCCATCAGGAGGTCCTTCGGTGTCATGTCGCGCGGTGCCAGTGAATCCGGCTGGTGGTCTTCGACTGCCAGTTTTCCGGCCTGGTCGCACAGCAGGACATGCATCGAGTTGTCGCGCGCCTCCAGGGCGGTGGCCAGCACCAGGGCCATTCCCTGGGTCTGGAGGGAATCGCTGGACAGAATGACCAGCTTGTCGACTTCGGGTTGGGCCGGCTGCTCGGCAGCGCCGCCGAAGCTGACGGCCAGGAAAGCAGAAAGGGTCAGAACCCGCAGGGCTCGGATCAAGGACATTGCATGTGCTCCACTTCGAAAGTGGCGTGATATTAGCACATGCTAATGGTATTGGAAAACTCTATCGTGAAATAGCAGGGGATGCCTTGAGCCTATCGCCGTCATCTGAAAATCAGATTGGGCTCCGACCCGGACTCCTGTATATTAGCATTACCTAATTCATGGCGGAAAGCCGGCAACGGCTTCACTGCTGCAAGCGATACCAAACTGGAGAAGTGAAGATGGCGAATGAAGGCAAGTGCCCCGTAATGCACGGTGGCAACACGGCCGTGGGCAATTCCAACATGGAATGGTGGCCCAGGACCCTGAACCTGGACATCCTGCACCAGCACGACAGCAAGACCAACCCCCTGGGCCAGGACTTCAACTATCGCGAAGCGCTCGAGAAGCTCGACGTCGACGCGCTGAAGAAAGACCTCGCCGATCTGCTGACCGACTCGCAGGACTGGTGGCCGGCCGACTGGGGTCACTACGGTGGCCT
>CAZSGS010000314.1:0-3606 GCA_964606365.1 uncultured Wenzhouxiangella sp.
TTCTGCGGCTGCTGGCACGGCGATGGGCGCGAAGGGCTGCGCAGTGCGTCGGTGTGGCTGCTGCTGTTTGCCTGTTCGCCGCCGTTCTCGGATCGGATTAAGGGAGCCACCTGCGGACCGGGATGATGGAGCCAGCGGTGGCAGCGCTTGTGTACAGATCCATGGGCCGTCGCGGCGCCCTCTCTGACGCTGATCGGCCGGTTGAGAGGTGTGCAAGTGGGTCGCGGTGAAACCGGATGCTCGCGTTGGAATGGAGGCGGTCGAGGTCTTGGGGCGGCGCGATTCGCGCGGCCCGGCTGGGCCTGATCTCGAGTCGATGGGTCCCTCAGCGAAGCCCGGCGCGCTGGGGTCAGCGCGCGGGGCTTTGCCCGCGTCATCGCGCTCAGCCGGGTGCGGCAGCGTCGCTCAGTCAGCGGTGAGGTCTGTTGTCGGCGATGAGCTTGCAGCCGTTGTGGCTTGATCGTCCCAACAACGATTAGGCGATCTTGCGCAGGCGTTCCCAGGCTGGGGCGATCTCGAGGAGTTGGCAGCCGGTGCGCTCGATGCGGTTGCGCTGCGGCGGCTGTAGGCGACCGTAGACGATGAGCATGCGCGGTTGCAGGCGCTCGAGCATGGCCGCGAGGCCGGACTCGAAGCGGCGTTGGACATGGGCGCGTCGACAGTCGGCGGTGCCGATGCTGAGGATCTGGCTGGTCTCGGTACCGTCGAAACAGAACGTGAACGAGGCGCTGTCGCTCCAGTTGACGGTGGGGATCACGCGCAGGCCGCCCTCCTGCCAGTAGCGCCCGAGCCAGCGGCTGCGGTAGGTGTTCCAGAGCTGGGCGGCGATCGGCCAGTCGGGATAGAGGCTGAAATCGGGGGTCAGCGTGGCGAAGTAGCCGGCGACATGGCGGGCGCCGATGTCGAGCCGCGTCCAGGTCGATTCAAAGCGGTAGTCGTCGAGGTAGAAGTGGCAGCAGTCGCGGCTGGGGTCGAGCCGATCGAGCCGCGAGCGGTAGGGCATCAGGCGCAGATCGGCCGGGAGGTCGAAGGCCTGCGGCAGCAGGTCCGGGATGCCGAATGGCGAGCGGCTGGGGAAGCGCCGGCTGGTGTGCAGGCTGTCGAAGCTGCCCGGCCGGCAGCGCCAGTTGGCAGAGCTGCGGGTGGCGCTCAGGCTGGCTGCCCTCCTCCGCTCTGGCCGCTCTCTCTGCGCTGGGCATCTTGGCCGTCTTTGCTGTCGTTGCCGCGGCCACCGGTCGGGTGTTGGGATGTGCGGTGGGGCTGGTCAGGCTGGCGCATGGTGCTGGATCTCCGGGGAACTGTACGGATGGACAGTTTAACGCCTGTCCGGCTGGAGAGCAGCTTTTGTGGGAGCTCGGCTTCATAACCGAACGATCTCAAGAGGAAGGAGCAAGTTGCGAAGTCAGTCCCGTAACGACGAATGCGCCGCTTCAAGAACCGGCTGATTGGTTACACTGCCATTCAGGGGATTACGGGGCGCCCAGGTTTGCCTGCTTGCTCGCTGGGCTGTTAACGGTACGGGGTATTGGGAACACTGATGAACACGACAGCAAGGTGTGTTCTGGGAGTGCTGGTGCTCTTGCTGTGGGCGGTGCCGCTTCGCACGCCGCTGCACGCCGCAGAGACGCTGGTGATCGCTGGCACCGGCAGCGCGATCGGTGTGATGCGACACCTGGCTGAGGCCTACCAGGACACCGCAACCGCGCAGCCGGTCGAGGTGCTCCCGAGCCTCGGCACAGGCGGCGGTCTGAGGGCGCTGGCCGATGGGCGCATCGCTATCGCCTTGGTAGCACGGGCGCTCAAGCCGCAAGAGCGCGAGGGCAAGCAGGTGCAGGTGTTTGCCCGCACCCCACTGGCCTTTGTCGCCCGCGACGATGTCACCGCCCGCGGACTGAGCACCGCGATGCTCATCGCCGTCTACCAGGGCACGCAGACCCGTTGGCCCGATGGCGCGCGCGCCCGTCCGGTGCTGCGGCCTTGGCACGACGCCGAGACTCAGGTGCTCGCCGCCTGGAGTGAGCCGCTGGCCGACGCCTTGGCCGACGCGGTGTATCGCACCGATCTGCAGGTGACGATGACCACGCAGGAGAACCTGGAGGCGATCGAGCAGACGCCGGGCGCCTTCGGGTACGCGCCCCTGACCGAGGTCGTGACGGGAGCGCGCGCGCTGAAGGTGTTGACGCTCGAGGGCGTGGAACCGACACCCGCGCAGTTGGCCGCCGGGCGTTACCCGCTGGCTCTGACCCTGGCACTGGTCACCGGCCCCGCGTCACCCGATGCGGCGCAGGCCTTTATCGACTTCGTCCGCTCTCCAGGCGCTGCGGCCATCCTCAAGTCAGCCGGATGCCTGCCGGTGGCGCCATGAGCAGCCGCGTCGCGAGGGATCGCGCCACGTCATGGAGGCACCCCGAGGAAGTCTTGCGGGTGGTCCGGGCCGGATTCATTGCGCTCACCCTGTTGGCGGTCGGCGCCGTGACCTGGATGCACTATGACCACCACCGACAATACTACTGCGGTTACCTGCGCCTATTGGGGGAGAGCACGGCACGGCAGATCAGCGAGCGGGTCATCGCGCGGAATCCTGAGTTCTGGGAGTACGAAACCGACCGCATCGCGGCCCTGCTCGGACGCCACCGACCGGAGGGGCATGGTCTATTAGAAGAATACGTCTACAGCAGCGACGGTCGCTTGCTCGTCGCCATCGGCGCCTGTCGTGGCAGCCCCTGTCTGCGAGAGCGCACCGAGCTGCGCGACGCTGGGGTCAGCGTTGGCGTGCTCGAGCTCGGTATGGAATTGCACCCGCTGCTGCTGCATACGGCCACCATCGGCGGCATCGCCTTGCTGATGGGCCTGGTCGCCATCGGCCTCTTCTGTGGGTTTCCGATGCGCGGCTGGCGTGAATACCAGCAGCGCATTCACTTCCTGGCCGAGCACGATCCGCTCACCGAGCTGCTGAATCGTCAGGCCGCCGAACGCGTCTACGCGCGCGAGCATGCGCGCGCGTCCAGGCATGGGCTGCCGCTGTCGGTCCTCATGTTCGACATCGACCATTTCAAACAGATCAACGACCACTATGGCCACGTACGCGGCGATCAGGTTCTCCGGGCCCTGCCCGCGCTCGTGCGCGAGCAGCTGCGCGCGAGCGATATCCTGGTACGCTGGGGTGGCGAGGAGTTCGTGATCATTGCACCGCATACCTCCGAGGATCTGGCCATGCAGTTGGGCGAGAAGCTGCGTGGTGCGCTGCAGACGGCGACCCTCGGCATTGCAGAGCCAGTAACGATCAGCATCGGCGTCAGCCGCTGTGAGCGCGCCGATAGCCTGTACACCGCCCTTGATCGGGCGGACCAGGCGCTGTATCGGGCCAAACACGCAGGACGGAATCGGGTCGAGCGGGCGGAATGAGCGAGGCGACGGTGCAGCGCCGACGCGTAGCCGAACACTGATGACGGACGGCCCATCCCTGGGCTGATGACACCGCCGGCTTACGGGGAGATCCACCACAACGAGCCGCCCTGTCCTTTGGGGTTTGCTCACCAGGCACAGGAGGTGCCGACTCGGGCAGGGAGCCCGCCGTGAGGAGGTGGCCCGCAGGCGGCGGGTGCG
>CAZSGS010000315.1:0-3592 GCA_964606365.1 uncultured Wenzhouxiangella sp.
GAGAGTCGGCACCCAGGTCGTCGACGAACGACGCGCTGGGGGTGACTTCTTCTTCCTTGACGCCCAACTGTTCGATCACGATCTTCTTGACGCGTTCTTCAATGCTGCTCATTGGTGTTTTCCTCGTTGATAAGGGTTGCCCAAAGCGGGCACATTGTAGTGAACAAATCCGCTCACTGCCAGTTTACAGGTGCCGAAAAGTGAGCGCACCCAACACGGCCCTGATGATTAGATAACTATAATATTCAATAGGTTACCAGTTGAAGGTAATCCATTATGTCATGTACATGCCGCCGTTGACATGCAGCGTTTGTCCGGTTACGTAGGCACTGGCCCCGCTGGCGAGAAAGCCGACGACGGCCGCCACATCCTCGACACGGCCGAGGCGATCGAGTGGAATCGAGTCGGTCATGCGCCGGCGCTGCTTCTCGTCGAGTTCGGCCGTCATGTCGGTTTCGATGAAGCCGGGCGCCACCACGTTGGCGGTGATACCGCGGCTACCCAGTTCGTGCGCGACCGAGCGCGAGAAGCCGGCAACCGCGGCCTTCGCCGCCGCGTAATTGCTCTGGCCGGGATTGCCGCTGTATCCGACGACCGAAGAAAGACTGACGATACGCCCGAACCGCTCCTTGAGCATGCCGCGCAGACAGGCGCGGGTCATGCGCATCACGCCCCGCAGGTTGGTGTCCATGACCGCATCCCAGTCCTCGTCCTTGAGTCGCATCAGGAGCTGGTCGCGGGTGATCGCGGCGTTGTTGACCAGGATGGTCACGGCGCCGGCGCGCTCCTTGATCGTGGCAACGGTCTCGGTGATGGCGCCGGCATCGGTCACGTCGAGGACCAGGCCCCGCCCCTCGCCCAGCCGCTCGGCGATTCGCTCGGCGCCCGATTCCGATGTGGCCGTTCCGAACACGTCGCCACCCATGGCCTTGAGCCAGTCGGCCGTTGCCTGGCCGATGCCCCGGCTTGCGCCGGTCACCAGCGCCACCCGCCCGTCGATTCGACTTGCCGTCTCTGGCGTCATCATCGCGACTCCTTGAAGTTGGCGACTGTTTCCTCGAGGGTATCGGGATCCTCCAGACCCATCCAGCGGGCCTGGCGTTCGATACGTCGACCCAGCCCGCACAGGACGCGACCAGGACCGCATTCCGCGAAGTCCATGATACCTGCCTCGCCGATCGCGCGCACCGTCTCGGTCCAGCGCACTGGGTTGGTCAGCTGGCTGACCAGGGCCTCGCGAATGGCATCGGCATCGTCGTGCGTGGCCACATCGCAGTTGTGAACCACCGGCACCTGCGGACGGCGAACCTCGGTTTCGGCCAGGATCTCGCGCATCGCTTCGGCGGCGGGCTTCATCAGCGGGCTGTGCGACGGCACGCTGACCGGCAACTTGACGGCACGTCGCGCACCGGCTTCGCTGCACTTGTGCAACGCCCGTTCCACGGCCGCTGCATTCCCGGCAATCACCACCTGGCCGGGTGAATTGTGATTGGCCGGCACCACGACCTGGTCTTCGGCCACTTCACGGCAGATGGCGGCGACCACCTCGTCGTCAAGCCCCAGGATGGCGGCCATCGCACCCACGCCTTCGGGGACGGCCGCCTGCATCTGACGTCCGCGCTCGGCCACGAGCGCCACGGCCGCCTCGAAGTCGAGCGAACCGGCGACCACGAGCGCCGAGTACTCGCCCAGGCTGTGCCCGGCGAGGCGCGTCGGTGGCGGACCTTCGAGGTCCTCCCAGACGCGCCACACCGCAACCGCTCCGGCCAGTACCGCCGGCTGTGTCAGCTCCGTGCGGTTGAGTTCTTCTTCGGGCCCTTCGCTGACCAGTTTCCACAAGTCGGTACCCAGGACTTCACCGGCCTCCTGGTAGGTCTGGCGTACGCGTTCGTGCTTTTCGGCCAGCCTGGCCAGCATGCCGACCGTCTGCGAGCCCTGCCCCGGAAACAGCAATGCAAAATCCGTCATGCGTTCTCCCCTGGCGTTGGAATACGTTGATTGGAAGCGGGAAAAGAAGGGGGATCAGTAAGCGACCAGCGCCGCGCCCCAGGTGAAGCCGCCGCCGAAAGCTTCCAGCAGCAACTTGTCGCCGCGCTGAATCCGACCGCTTCTGAGCGCCTCGTCCAGCGCCATGGGAACCGACGCCGCCGAAGTATTGCCGTGACGATCCACGGTCACCACGACCTGGTCCATCGACATCTTCAACTTGCGGGCCGTGGCCTTGATGATGCGCAGGTTGGCCTGGTGCGGAATCAGCCAGTCGAGGTCCTCCTTCTCGAGATCATTGGCGGCCAGCGTTTCGTCGACGATCCGCCCGAGCGTGTTGACCGCGACCTTGAACACTTCATTGCCCTTCATCGATACCGACACGCCACCGCGCGCCTCGGCCTTGAAACCCCGCGACACGCCGACATCGACCTTGAGCAGATCGCTGTAGCCGCCGTTGGCATGGATGTGCGTCGACAGGATACCCGGCGTATCGTCGGCGGTCAGTACCGCGGCGCCCGCCCCGTCGCCGAACAACACGCAGGTCGAGCGGTCGTTCCAGTCGAGCATGCGCGTGAGCGTCTCGGCGCCCACCACCAGAACGTTGCGCGCGGTGCCGTTGCGAATGTACTGGTCGGCGACCGAGAGCGCATAGATGAAGCCCGAGCAGGCCGCGTTGACATCGAAGGCGCCGCATTCGGCCATGCCCATGCGGTGCTGGAGCAGGCAGGCCGTGGAGGGAAACACCAGGTCGGGCGTCGTGGTCCCCACGAGCAGCAGATCGATATCGCCGGGCTTGAGACCAGCATCGTCCATCGCCTGTCGGGCTGCCTGCTCGGCCAGGTCACAGGTCGTCTGGCCCTCGGCGGCGACGTGCCGCTGCCGGATCCCCGTGCGATCCTGTATCCATTGGTCGCTGGTGTCGACCATCTGCTCGAGATCCTGGTTGGTGAGGATTTTCTCGGGCAGGTAGCGACCTGTTCCGATGATGCGAGCGTACATTTCGATTATTGTCCCTGCATGTCGGTCAGTAGCTGGCCCAGAGTGCCTCTTCGAGCTCGGGAATCAGGTTGCGACGTGCTTCCAGCGCGGCCAGCCCGATCGCCGTCGCAAGACCGCGCTCGCACGCCCCGCCGTGGCTCTTGATCACGTTGCCGCGAACGCCCAGCAACGGGGCACCATTATGCCGGGCCGGATCGAGCTTGTCATACACCCGAACCAGGGAGCGGCGAAGCAGTGCGCCGCGCCAACCCCGCACGTCGCCACGCAGCTGCGCAAACAGGAGTCGGGCCATGCCCTCCGCGGACTTGAGCAGCACATTGCCCGCGAACCCGTCGCAGACGACCAGATCGACGTCGCCGGCGAACACCCGGTCGGCCTCGACGAAGCCACGGAAGTCCAGGTCGGATTCGGCCTCGATCAGGCGGGCGGCTTCGCGAACGACATCGGGGCCCTTGCTGGGTTCGTGGCCGATATTGAGCAGGCCGACGCGCGGCATGTGGCGCTCCAGCACGCCGACCGCCGTGCTGCCCATCCGGGCGAACTCGCACAATCGCTGGGCGTCCACGCTCACGTTGGCGCCGAGGTCGAGCACCCAGACGGGCCG
>CAZSGS010000316.1:0-3586 GCA_964606365.1 uncultured Wenzhouxiangella sp.
GGGCCTTCGACCTGTCCGCTGAGGCGGCGGTGCAGGTCTTCGAGGTTGGCCTGGGCGGTGTCGGCGTCCATCTCGCGCAACAGGATGACGAACTCCTCGCCGCCGAGTCGATAGAGACCGTCCTCGGTGCGCAAGGCGTTGCGCACGACTTCCACGAATTGCGTCAGCACCCGGTCGCCGGCTTCGTGACCGTGTTCGTCGTTGATGCGCTTGAAGTGGTCGAGGTCGAGCAGCATCAGCGTTGCCGGTCGCCGGCTGCGGCGTCTTTCGGCCACGGCCTTTTCCAGGTCGTGCTGCATCAGCCGGCGGTTGCCCGCACCGGTGAGGGGGTCGAGCGTGGCCAGCTCGGAGAGCATGCGCCGCTGTTCGCGCAACTGGTTGGTGAACACGAGCCCGAAACCGGAGATCAGCACGGCGACGGTGACCCAGCTGATCTGGTGTAGCAGCGAATCGAACAGGCTGACGCTGGCGGTCAGCGTGATCGTGATGATCAGGTTGCAAGCGATGGCCACGTATCGCGGCAGGACCAGGAAATTGATCCACAGCACCAGGAAGGTCCACAGCAGTCCGTTGGGGCTGACCAGCATGGCGCTGAGCAGGCACGAGAGACTGATGATGAAGCCGAAGAGGATCAGGGCGGTTCGTCGCAATCGCGCTACCCGCCCCATCATCAGAACGACCAGCAGCATGACCACGATGAGGGCGTTGATCAGCGCGCCGACCCCGTCACCGGTGAAAAGGCGATAGAACACGAATCCGGCGATGACCACCACGGTGGTGATACCGCAGTAGTTCATGACCGTCATCTCTAGGCTGCGTCGGGCCATCCCGATGGGCCACTCCAGCGATGGGTGGTGTCGTTCGGGTGGGCCGGGGTCGGAATCGGAGTCCTTGCGAGACGGCATGTCGATCCCCCGATCGAATCAGCCCGAAGTGACTGATTCCAGTATCGTCGCTCCCCCGGAATATGCCACAGGGCAGGGCCGGCGGCAAGCTCGCCGCCGCAGGCGCGGTTACAATGGGTGCCGAGTATTCATGAGCCCGAAGATCTTGCCCCCGCTTCCCGCCCGAACCCTCAGCGTCGCCCCGATGATGGACTGGACGGACCGTCATTGCCGGTACTTCCATCGCCTGCTCGCGCCGGGCGCGCTGCTCTACACCGAGATGGTCACCACCGGTGCGGTCATCCACGGCGATCGCGACCGCCTGCTCGGATTCAATCCGGCCGAACACCCCGTGGCCCTGCAGTTGGGCGGCAGCGATCCGGAAGAGCTGGCGCAGGCGGCGCGCATTGGGGCGGACTATGGCTACGACGAGTTCAATCTCAACGTCGGCTGCCCTTCGGACCGCGTCCAGAAGGGTCGTTTCGGCGCCTGCCTGATGAAAGAGCCCGAGCTGGTTCGCGACTGCCTGGCGGCCATGCGCACATCGGTCGATCGGCCGGTGACCGTCAAGACGCGCATCGGCGTCGACGAGTTCGAGGGGGAGGCATTTCTCTTCGAATTCGCCGATACGGTGGCGCAAAGCGGTATCGACACGATCATCGTCCACGCCCGAAAAGCCTGGCTGTCGGGCCTGAGTCCGAAGGAGAATCGCGAGGTTCCGCCGCTGGTCTACGAGCGCGTGCACGCGCTCAAGGCGTATCGCCCGGATCTGACGGTGATCATCAACGGCGGCCTGACCGACGCGGCGCTCGTGCGCGAGCAACTCGAGCGCGTCGACGGGGTGATGCTCGGACGTGCCGCCTATCAGAACCCCTGGATCCTGGCGGAGTTGAGCGTTGACCTGGGCTGGCCGGCAGCCGCCTCGCGCGAGGCGGTGGTCGAGGCCATGGTCGAATACGCCCGACGGCATGTCGAGGCTGGCGGTCGCCTCAACCACGTCGCCCGCCACATGCTCGGCCTCTTTCACGGCCAGCCCGGCGCACGGCACTGGCGCCGACACCTGAGCCAGAACATGCACCTCGAGGGGGCCGGTCCCGAACTGCTTCGCGAGGCGATGACCGTTGGGTCCATCGGGGATCGGGCCGCCGCGGGGTAAGCCCGGCTATTGACCCGTCGGGACATCAACCGCATATTGTGCAGCCCGCCCGCTCAGCAGAGAGTTGTCTTGAGGTGATCGTCCGTACCCCCGCAGAATTCAGAAAGCAGATCGAAGCCGGCTGGCTCATTGCCGACGGCCCGGCCGTGCCGCGCGCCGTCTTCCTGGTCGAGCCCAGCGCTTTCAGGCTGTCGACCGAAACGTCCCGCGACAACGAATACATGGATCTCGCCGTGGCTGTCGACTCGCAGCGTGCGCTCGATCAGCACCGGGCGTTGAGTGAGCGCATCACCGGCTGCGGCATTCCGCTGGTGCGTTTTCCCGGCAAGCCGGAAACGCCCGACGATGTGTTTCCCAACAACACCTTCGCCACCGCCCCGGGCCGTTTGATCGTCGGCGCCATGTTCCACCCCGAACGCCGTCGCGAGGCCGAACGCAACGACATTCGCGCCTTCTTCAGCGAATTGATGCACTACGACACGATCGACCTGTCCGGACGGGATCTTGTGGCCGAGCTGACCGGCGCGCTGGTGCTCGATCGCGCCCGGCGCATCGGGTTTTGCGGCATGACCCAGCGCGTCGACGACGCCGGCTGCAAGGCCATGCACGACGCCTTCGATCTGGCCCTGAGCTTCCAGTTCGAGCTCGATGAGCACGAGTACCACACCAACGTCGTCATGGCCGTGCTCGCCTCGCGCGCCCTGGTCATCTGCCCGGACTCCTTCGCCGACCCGGAAGTGCCCGGAGCCATTGCCGAGGCGTTCCCCGGTCACGTGCTCGAGATCACTACCGAAGAGAAAGAGGCCTTCGCCGGCAATGTCATCGCCCTGAGCTTTTCGGACCTGTTCATGAGCCAGACCGCCGTTGACGCCCTTGCGCCGGAGAAGTTGAAGAAGCTGGAGGAATGGGGCTTCACCATCCACGGCGTCGAGCTCGACGAGATCGAGAAGGCGGGGGGAAGCCTGCGGTGTTGCGTGGCGGAAATATATTGACGGTTTCCGGTTTCCGGTTTCCGGACCAGGGACCAGGCACCCGTAGCCCGTAACCCGTAACCCGGCCCGGGGTTCAGCACCGATTAATCCCGCCGCGCTAGAATCGTCGCGTCATCAACCGAAGAACCGCCATGTGCCGTTTGCTCAAACAGCTCCTGATCGCGCTCACGCTGGCCACTACGTTCGCGGTGTCGGCCTGGGCGATCACCCTCGAGGAGGCGGCACGGCGTGTGGCGCAGCAGTACGACGCCAAAGTCGTCTCGGCCCAGACGGTCGAGCGCGACGGCCGGCGCATCCACGTCATTCGCATCGTCACCGAGGACGAGGTGGTTCGCACGGTGCGAGTGCCGGCCGACGGAGACTGAGCCCATGCGCATCCTGGTGGTCGAAGACGAAACCGAATTGCGAGCACTGCTCGGCCGCGCGCTCAAGCGGCAGGGGCATGCCGTCGACCTGGCCGCCGACGGCATCGACGGGCTGCATTTCGCCACGGAGTACCCCCAAACTTTAGCAACTCTTTCATAGTCTAAATCAAATTCACTATTTTCTAGTAA
>CAZSGS010000317.1:0-3566 GCA_964606365.1 uncultured Wenzhouxiangella sp.
CGCACCCGGACCGGCCGGAATATCGGCCCCGTAAATCCGGAGGCGCCGTAGGTCGGGGTCGCATCCCCGACGGACGACGGAAGGGGCCCCGCCACACGGATCTCACGCGTGTACCCGCTCGGCAAGGTGAAACACCCGTGAGATCCCGACGGAGCTTGAAGGGAATCTCGTCCGTCGGGGATGCGACCCCGACCCACGAACAGACCACGCGGCCAAGTCGCTCCGCCGTCCGCCGACGCTGCCGCCTGAATCCTTCATTTCATTCGACCAGCTCCGGTCGCCCGTAGTACCAGCCCTGGGCGTAGTCGCAGCCGACGCTGCGCACGAACTCCGCCTCGGCGGCGGTTTCCACGCCTTCGGCGGTGACCTGCATGCCCAGGTCGTGGGCCAGGTGAGTGACGGCGCGCACGATGGCGGCACTGGCGGCATCGTCTTCGATGTGGCGCACGAAGCTGCGGTCGATCTTGAGGTGCTGCACCGGCAGGCGGCGCAGGTAGCCCAGCGAGGAGAACCCGCTTCCGAAGTCGTCGATGGTCACGCTGATGCCGGCCTCGCGCAGGCGCGCGATCTGCTTGAGGGTCTCGGCGCTGTCGCGCATGAAGGCGCGCTCGGTGATTTCCACTTCCAGGCGCTCGGGTCCGATGCCGGCTTCCTCGCCCATCGCGATCAGGTTCGAGCAGAAGGTGGGGTCCTGCAACTGGCTCGGCGCGGCATTGAGCGCCAGGCTGGTGCCGCTCATCGTCGCGACCGCGCGCATGGCCCGTCGATACACCTGCTCGCCCAGCGCGGCCACCAGCCCTCGCTTCTCGGCCATCGCGACAAAGCGATCGGGCGAGAGCCAGCCGTCTTCCCAGTGGTACCAGCGCGCCAGGGCCTCGACCGCCACGGGCCGGCCGTCGGACAGGGCCACGATCGGCTGGAGCGAGACCTGGATCTGCTCGCGCTCGATGGCGCTGCGCAATTCCGTTTCCAGGTAGCGGCGGGCGCGCGCGGCCTCGGTCAGCTCGCGCGTGTAGCGCGCCCAGCGCCCCGGCCCCTGCGACTTGGCCTTGTAGACCGCCGCATCGGCGTGGCGCACCATGTCCTCGGCCGATTCGGCGTCGTCGGGAAACAGGCTGATGCCGATCGAGATGGTCATTCGCACCTGGCGCTGGTCGAGCCGCATGGGCGCCTCCATGGTGCGACAGATCTCGTCGCCGAGACTCTCGGCGCGCTCGCCGGCATCCTTGCCCCGCAGCACGACCAGGAACTCGTCGCCGCCGATGCGCCCGAGCACCCCCTCGCCGGAGACGAGCGAATCCAGCCGCACGGCCACTTCTTGCAGCAGGCGGTCGCCGGCGGCGTGGCTCCAGGCATCGTTGATGTCGTTGAAATTGTCGACGTCTAGGTAGAGCACCGCCAGGCCCTCGCGGGCGGAAGCGGCCAGCTTGAGCTCTTCGCGAAGGGTCGATTGCAGGTGCGCGCGGTTGGGCAGACCGGTGAGATCGTCGTAGTAGGCCAGGCGGGTGAGCTTGCGCTCGAGCTGGCGGCGATGGGTGACCAGGCGCGCGAAACCGTGCCACATCACGCTGCCGTCGGCGAGCTTTTCGGGGCCGGAGTCGACCTCCACCCACTCCAGGTACTCGTCGCTGCGCGGACGATCGACCGGGTACATGCGGAAGTGCTCGAAGAAGGGCTCGAGCGATTCGGCGCTTTGCTCCACCGCCTGCATGACCCGCCCGATGTCCTTCTCGTGGATGCGCTCGAACAGCGGCATGGCGTCCTCGGCCACGCTCTCGTAATCGGCGCCGAAGACCTCCGCAAACTTGGTGCTGGCATAGGGCATCCACAGGCGGCCGGTGTCGGCATCGCGCTGCAGCTGGTAGACCGTGCCGGGCACGTGGCTGGCCAGGCGCTCGAGCTGGACGCGCTGGCGCGCGTGGTCGGCCTCGACGGCCTTCAGGCGCGAGACGTCGAGCGCGACCCCGGCAACCATGTGCTCGCCGTTGACCTCCACGCGCCGGCCCTGGAAGTGATGCGGCGGGCTGGCCCCGCGCGAGGTCAGCACGGCCGCATCGATGGCCGAGTAGCCCTCGACCAGGCAGGTCTCGAGCGCCTGCTCCACGCCTGCGCGGTCCGGCTCGGCAAAGAACTCCAGCGCCGACATGCGAGCGATCTGTGCGGACTCGAACCCGGTCAACTGCTCGAGCCGGTAGTTCCACAGCCGCAGCCGCCCGCGCGTGTCGATGAGGTAGAAAATGCCCGGTATGACATCCAGCAGGAGACCGGCGAGCTCCTGCGCATCCACGAGCTCGCCCACGCCCCGGGCCGGGCCGAATAACTTGTCGCCGCTTGTCATCCCCTGCTGGTCCTGTTGTCCCTCGAACGCCCGCCCCGACACGGCAGCCCAAAACCACCGCGTCCCCTGACCGCCGCCTAGTCAACGCCGCCGACAATAGCAGATCGTGACCGGCATCACAAAACACTCGTGCCGCCCCTGCCATGCCCCGCAGCAAGTTACGAAAAGCGCAGGAAAAGTGCGCCACGCGCCGCTTAGGCAGACTGCAGCCTCCCGACGATTTCTGTCATACTTTCAGCCTGTTCCCAGGCGAAGCACCGGCCCGTAATGAGCGCGCGAACCCTGTCCATCATCATTCCGTCAAAGAACGAAGAAGGCGCCATCGGTAGGCTGGTCGAGAATATCGTCGCGCGTTACCCGAACGCTGAAATACTGGTCGTCGACGACGGGTCGACAGACAAGACCGCCGAGATCGCAGAGCGCGCCGGCGCCCGGGTTATCAGCCACCCGCACAGCCTGGGTAATGGTGCTGCCGTCAAAACCGGGGCACGGAACGCGTCCGGCGAAATCCTGGTATTCCTCGACGGCGACGGTCAGCACAATCCTGAAGATATCTCAAGGCTGCTAGAGCGACTGGAGGAAGGATTCGACATGGTTGTCGGCGCCCGAGCAACGGCAAAATCGCACGCCAACGCCGGGAGGCTAATGGCCAACGGCGTCTACAATCTGATCGCCTCCGTCGTGACCAGCCACAACATACCGGATCTAACGTCAGGCTTCCGCGCCGCCAGAGCCGCAAAGTTTCGCAAGTACCTCTACCTGCTGCCGAACGGCTTTTCGTATCCGACGACGATCACCATGGCGTTCATGCGGTCAGGCTTTCCGGTGGATTTCATCGACATCCATGCTGCCAAGCGGACGGGGAAGAGCCATATACGGCCATTCAACGACGGCGTGAGATTCCTAATGATCATCTTCAAGATCGCAACGCTCTATGCCCCGCTCAAGATCTTCGTCCCGGCCAGCTTGGGATTCTTCGCAACCGGATTGGGTTATTACCTTTATACATACTTTACCGAGGGGCGCTTCACGAACATGAGCCTGCTTCTCTTCAGCGCATCCGTGATTGTATTCTTGATCGGCCTGATATCCGAGCAGATCACTGCCCTCCTCTACCGCGGCGAATAGGACCGTGGGCAATAGCCACGCAAGATTCTGATCCCTATGCAGCATAACGATTCACTCGACGAAACAGGGAAGAAAATCAGCGCGCCCTACGCCAAGGATA
>CAZSGS010000318.1:0-3565 GCA_964606365.1 uncultured Wenzhouxiangella sp.
CTGCGCCGATCGCAGTGAACGTCAGCGCCGAGTTGCCGGTGCCGAGAACCGCCGTCGCCGCCGTCTTCGTCTCGGAAACCGTCACGACGCCCGGCGTCACACTCGAGTCGCCAATGACGATCGGACCATCGATGCGCTCGAAGGCGATGTCGGAGAATCCCGCAATCTCAAGCTGCTTTCGGACCACCTGGTCGTTGGCCATCGAGAACGGCCCCGGCCCACAGGTGCGCGCCTCGTCACCCGGTTCGGGCAGAAATTCGAGCACCACTTCCTTGGCCAGACCCAGCCCGGGATTGTCGGCGATCTCTCGCCAGACAATGAACAGCAACTTGCCGCCCGGCTTGAGCCCGGACCGGATGTTGCGCATGGCCGCCACCGGGTTCTCGAAGAACATCATGCCGAAACGTGAAAAGCACAAATCGAACTCGGGGTTGAACGGATAGGTCTCGACATCGGCGGCGACGAATTCAACGTTCTCCAGTCCGGCAGCGCGGGCGTCGGCCCGCCCCTTGTCGAGAAAGTCGTCGACACAATCCAGGCCAAGCACATGGCCTTCCGGGCCGGTCTTGCGCGCCAGCTCGAGGGCGGTGTCGCCCCAGCCGCAGCCGACGTCCATCACTTTCGAGCCGGGCTGCAGGGTGAGCCCCTCGAGCGGCACCCGGCTGTGAAAGCTCAGGCCGTTCATGAGAATCTCGCGATAGCGGTTGAATTTTTCCGCCAGCGTATCGTTCCAGAACTCGACGTATTCGCTGGTGGCTTCGGCAGTCTGATTCATTGCTCTTGCTCCTTTTGATTGCCTGATCACGCTAAGTCTGGCTGCCCGCGCCGGGTCGATCCGGTTCGTCGCCGCGCCACGAACGGCCCGGCAGGGGGATCAGCTGCGGCACCTGCCGCCGGTATTGCCGATAGTTCTCGCCGTGGAATCGCTCGAGGTCGCGCTCTTCCAGGCACACACCGATCAGGATGTAGATCGACATGCCGCCGGCGAACAGCAGATGGCCGAGCGTCACGTGGGGCACCGTCCAGAATGCAAGCAGGAATCCGAAGTAGAGCGGGTGGCGCACGACCTTGTAGAACAGCGGCGTGACGAACGACGGCGGCCTGGACTCGCGGCCGCGGAACTGGCACCAGACCTGCTTGAGGCCGAACAGGTCGAAGTGGTCGATCAGGTAGGTCGATACGAACGTGATGCCGAAGCCGACCGTGAACAGCGTCCACAGCAGCGCCTGAACGGTCGCGGAATCGACCGACCAGACGACCGGGCCGATCGGGCGCCACTGCCAGAACAGCAGGATCAGCGCCAGGCTCGAGATCAGCACGTACACACTGCGCTCGGCCGGCCCCGGCAGGGTCTTCTTCAACCAGGCCTTGAAGCCGCTGCGCGCCATGATGCTGTGCTGCGCGCCGAACAGGGCAATCAGCGCGAGGTCGAGGGCAATCGCCGGCCCGACCGGGCCGGCCTCCCGGCCGAAGCTCACCGAGTAGGGCACGAGCCAGGCCAGCGCCGGGATGGTGTCGACCAGCGCCGTCGCCTGCAGGTTGCCGACGAAGGCAATGAAGTAAAGGAAGGTCGGCAGGAACACCAGGTAGGCGACCAGGCCGAAGATCAGGATCAGGGTTCGTTGCATGGCCGTTCACTCCTCGATTGGGTATGGCTACAGCGGGAAACGGCGCGAGCGGGCGGCGCCCGCCAGCTTTATCAGTCCTCGGCGACCAGCTCGCCCGAACCGCCCATCGCGGCCGGCACATCGCGCTGCTTGTCGAGCCCGTCGTTCACCTTCAGCACGCTTTCACCGTAGTGCACGTGCACACCGGGCCGGAACGGAAAGTCCGGGATGATCGCGGCGTAGACGTCGACCAGCCCCAGCCCGGGGTGCTCGGTCAGTACATGGCCACCGCATTCGCGACACCACTGGCGCTTGCTTTGCGGCGTCTTGCAGTAGCTGCCCAGGCGGTCACGTCCGCGAATCACCGTGACCGCGTCGGGCTTCCACAGCGTGAAGGCGTTGATCGGGCCGGCCGACCAGTGGCGACAGGACTCGCAATGGCAATACCCCATGGCCGCGGGTTCGCCGCACACCTCGATCTCGACCGCGCCGCAAAAGCAGCGGCCCCGATACTTCGGTTGCCTGGGCATCGGTCACTCTCCTGTTCGGCCGCCATCGGTCAGTGGCCGGTTCCGGCCGCCTGCTTGTCGACCGCCATCGCATCGACGGGCTCGTTGAACGCGATGAACAGGACGCAGTCGCCCCGGTCGAGGCATACGGTCGAATGCGGCAGCTCCGGGGGGCCGTAGGCGTAATCGCCGGCCTCGAGCACCACCGGCTCCTGGCCGGCGTAGTCGACTTCCATCGCGCCCGAAACCAGCACCATGCGCTCGGCCGATGTGTGGGTGTGTTCGACCAGCCGCGTGCCGGCCGGCACCTTGAAGAACAGATCGGTTCTCGGCTCGGACGGGTCGCCGTGCAGCACGGCAATCCGGCAGCTTTCGGGGAAGATGTCGGGACAGGGCGCCCACTCCAGGTCGCCGTCCTTCACCCCGTGTGAAAAGGCGGTTTCTTCGGCCAGCGCGACAGAGACGCTCGAGACGCCGGCGGCGAAGATCAGTGAAAGGAATAGTCGTGACAGCATTGCTTGCCTCCTTCAGGCTGGATGAAGTCGTCCAGGGAGGGAAACGCAGGGCGCCGTCGCTGCCCGCCACCTGATTCACCGCATGGCCACGACCAGCTCCGCTTCGAGATCGTGTTTCTCGAGCAGTCGCGCCGCTCGCTCGAAGCTCTCCCCGGCTCGCTGTTCGTGGCCCAGGGCCTCCAGGGCTTCGCCGCGCAGGTGCCAGCGCTGGGCGCGATGCAGCGCGTATCCCGGCCAGTCGACCAGATCCAGGCTTTCCTCGATCGCCGTCAGGGCACCGCCCGGGTCGCCGTCGGCCAGCCGGCACACGGCCCGGGACTGCAGGATGTCGGCCCGGCGCGCGGGCTGGTCGGGCCACCCCATCTCGTCGATCTCGGCCAACAGCGCCCGTCCCGCGTCCGGGCGCGATTGCCGGCAGCGCACCCGGGCCAGCCAGGCGCGGGTCATCACCGGCCCCTGCTGGGGCGGACTGTCCTGCGCCGCGTGGCGCTGCAGCGCCAGTTCCAGCGGCCCGGCCGCTTCCTCGTAGCGGCCGACGCGAACGAGGATGCGCCCGCGATGGTAGGGCAGGGAAGGCGACTCCCCGGGCTGCCGGCCTTCGGAGCGGTCCCATTCCTCGGCGCTGGTCTCCACCGTGGCCAGCGCCCGTGCCACACGGCCGGAGAAGGCCATGGCATTGGCCAGGTTGCCGTAGGCGGCAGCGCGCAGCACGACCGGCCGGTCGAAGATCCGGTCGTAGAGGTCGATGGCCCGGCGCAGATCGCGCTCGGCCGCCTCGAAGCGTCCGAGCCGGATCTGGAGCCCGCCGCGATTGCCCAGTTGAACGGCGAGGGTCCGGCTGCGCTCGCCGTGCACGCGCTCCGCCAGCTCGACCGTGCGGTCGCGCATGCGCAGGGCGCGTTCCAGATCGCCGGCCACCATCCGCACGGACGCC
>CAZSGS010000319.1:0-3565 GCA_964606365.1 uncultured Wenzhouxiangella sp.
ACCGGAGCATCGACGTCCAGCAGGAATGGGGGCAGGTTTTCGAGCGCACAGATCCGGGATGACGTGCACGGGGACGAGCCGCAGTTCCCTTTTCGCAAAGTCCGTGAAGCGATGTGCGGTGACAACGCCAACTGGCCGGAGCCTACCGAGGGACTTTCGAGGCTAGTGCTCGACCTGGCGACGAAGCGGAAATCGAGGGTGTCGAGGATTGCGTCGGAACGATTGGGCCTCGAGACCATCGGTCTTGGTCATGTGCAACTCGAACTTGTCGACTATCCGGGGGAGTGGTTGATCGATCTGCCGATGCTGAAACTTGACTATGCCAGCTGGTCAGAGAACTTGCTGAATCGTGCGGATCAGGGCCAGCGCAGCAAACTCAGCAAGGGATTCTTCGCACTGCTTGAAGCAACTGCTCCTCCCTACAGGCTGGATGAAGACCTGGCGATCAAGCTTTCGGAGGCGTGGGCGGGGTATCTTCAGCAGGCAGCAGAAATCGGCCTGGTTTTTAACCAGCCTGGACGCTTGCTGAGGCCCGACCGGTTTGCTCATTCGCCCTTGCTGCGGCTCGTGCCGCTGCCGCCCAGCTGGGCTGATTCGCCCTTCTACGACGAGATGCAGCGTCGCTTTATGCTGTATCGCAAGAAAATCATCAAGCCATTCTACAAGAGGCATTTTGCGCGCATCGATCGGCAGATCGTGCTGGTCGACTTGTTGCAGGCTCTGCAATGGGGTCCGGAGGCATTTGACGAGATGACGGATGCGCTTGCCGATACCCTCAAGTCGTTCGTCTACGGCAAGGGCGGCCTGCTGTCATGGCTAACCGGCGCGCGCACTTCTCATGTGCTGTTTGCTGCCACAAAGGCTGATCATGTCACGCGCGGCGATCGTGCCAATCTTGAAACGCTTCTCCAGCATATGCTCGTGAAACTGGATGACTACAACAAGCTGCGTGGCAGTTCGTTGAATCATGGGGTAATAGCGCTTGCCTCGATCTGTGCCACGCAGGATCGCATGACCGACACGCCGCCTCGGCGCGAGATTCTATTCGGCCGTCGAAAAGGTGAAGAACAGCCTGATCAGTGGGACCCGGGCGGGCTACCCCTCGATTTTCCGCCAGACTGGCAGAATCTGCATTTCGAATTCCTGGATTTCGAGCCGCTACAGCACCGGAATTCGCTGCGGGAGGGGTTTCCAGCACTGAACCTGGGAAAGGCGCTTGATTTTCTGATCGGCGAGAACCTGTCATGACCGAGAACAATCGTCGCCCGGGTCGAGTGGGCGAGCGGGCAACCCCCGTGAAGGATTCCGCCTCTTCCGCCCAAGCCGGGCAGGGCCGGTCGGATGAGAGTACAGAATCCGGCAAACCTTCCGCATCTCCGTCCGGATCAACGGACTCGCACTCGTCCAGTGAGCGGAGAGAACCTGGAAGCCGAGTAGACGGACCCGCTTCTCCGATGCCCGACGAGCAGGCGTCCGCGCCGCCCCGCCCGGAATCGTCCCTACCACTCGATCCGCCGGAGCGCTCGTCCTGGTCCTCAGTGCTGTGGCTCCTGCTAGCATGCGTAGCGTTCTGGGGAATTGGCTCGGCAATGCTGAATCTTGTCGAGTTGTGGCAACGGCAGATACTGCTGGCGGCACCGTTGAGTGTGGCAGGAGCCTTGCTTTTAGCTCTGCTCAGTCGGGCACTGTGGCTGGAATGGAGCGCAATGCACGATGTCGACGAGCTTTCCGAGCGTCGCAAGGCCGTGGAAGAAGCCGCAGCAGACGAAAATCTGGCCGCACTAAAGGCTGCACTCGAACCGACGCTCGCCAATCTCAGAACGCGCAACCCGGTTTTGATCAACGAATTCGAGGAGGCTGCATCGGAGTACACCGAATGCGGTGACTATCTCAGCAGTCTGGACAATATCGTTATTCAATCACTGGATGCGCAAGCCAAGCGAGTTGTAGAGAATAGCGCGCTTGCCACCGGCACTGCGGTTGTAATTGTACCCCACCCTGCCTTCGACGCCCTGGTCGTTCTATGGCGTGCACTAGTCATGACCCGACGAATCGGAACCCTCTACGGCCTGCGCCCGGGCGGTTTGGCCACTTGGCGTCTATTTGCCTACACGCTCCGTTCCGCGCTGCTCGCAGCCGGTATGGATACCTTGACAACTTTTCTTGTCGACTCATCGGGCCAGACACTTGCCCGTACGCTCAAGCCCGTGGCTGAAGGTTCTGTTACCGCGGTGCGAATCTATCGCCTTGGGCAGCTGACGATCGATGTATGTCGTCCGATCAAGAGATAGCCTGTTCAGTTGCGCGCCCCCGGCTTGATGGTCGTCAAAACCCTCCAACGGGCCATACATCCTTTGCGCGCACGATGGCCTGCCCTTCCATGAGGCTGGCTGTTGTGTTCACCGTCAGCCAGAAGCCCCGCTAGGGGTTGGCCCGAAGGCTGTCAATTGGTCGAATGCTCGCCTGCATGCCGTCCGTGATGTCGCTGATGTTTTCCCGCAGGGCGGGCAGGAGTTGTCTTTTGTACTCTTCCATCAGTTCCAGCTCGAGGGCGTCGATGCTGCTGTGTAGGGCTTCTTCCAGCCTGGTCCGGTTGAGAGCTTCATCTCCCCTCAGGATCACCCACTCGGTGCCCAGGGTTATGCCGGTGAAGACCAGGGCGGCACAGCCGAGTGCAACAGGGCCGGTAGCGCCGCAGACGGCACTGCTGCCGGTAGCGGTGCTGCGGCCGGCCAGACGCGCTGAGGCTCGCGCGGCAGCGGCTCGGGCACTCACCCGTCGCAGTGCCACATTGACCGCCACAGGGCCGGTGCCCAGGGCGACGGCTAGGCTGGTTCCATCGAAACGTTGTGACAGTTCTGCGCGTAGATTGTCCACGACGTCGATGGTGTTCCGTTCCGTAGGCAGCGACCCGTCTTGCCGGTAGGGGGCCAATTCGTCGGCCAGCCAGTCCAGCCAGCGTCGTTGCATGCCGGCAATCTCGGAGCCGTACATCGCGCGCGCAGCCTGATCCAGTCGATCCAATTGCTCGCGCCACTCTGCTTCCGGGAAAAGCCGCTCGGTGATGTCGTGGTCGCTCCAGGGCATGGCGCTCCATAGCCGTACTCCCGTTCCGATCAGGGAGTAGTACCAATCGGCGAATTCCGGGACTCGATGATGAGCCCTGGAGAACGACTGCTCCAACTCATGTTCAAGGGTTTGTTCGATGCGACTTACGGCTTGCTGTTCTGCCGTAGACAGCCAGCGCGGCTCGGTGCGCGACAAATGCTCCAGGTGATGCTCGGGCACGAGGAAAGCCTGATCCTCGATCTGCACACCAACTCGCGAGGGAAACAGCCAGTGCCAGGCATCGTCTGCTACCAGACTCCCGAGAAGAGCAGCAATGAGCAGCATCACGGCGAGCAGGTAGTAGCGCCGACGCTTAGGTGGCTCGGCGGGAGTCGTCTGCAGGTCCATGCCCATGTTGGTAGATTGCGTGAGTCAGCGCTTCGCACAGTAGCAGAAAAGGCCATATGAACAGCCATTGTTGCACCAGCACAAGGCTCCAGGCCAGCGGGCGCATCCC
>CAZSGS010000320.1:0-3564 GCA_964606365.1 uncultured Wenzhouxiangella sp.
GAGCAGCAGGGGGCGCACCTGCTCAAGCGCCGGGTCTTCGATCCGCACTGGGACAAGCGCTCGGGGCGCGTGATGGGGTTCGAGCAGCTCAGCCTGCACGGCCTGGTACTGGTCGAGAAGCGCCGCGTGCACTTCGGCCCGCACGATCCGGAGACCGCCCGCTCGATCTTCATCCGCCATGCCCTGGTGCGCGGCGAGATCCACGCCAGGGCGGATTTCCTGAAACGCAACGCCGAGCTCAGGCGGGAGCTGTCCGAGCACGAGCACAAGCGTCGGCGCCGCGACGTGCTCGCCGCCGAGGCCGAGCTGGAGGCCTTTTTCGACGAGCGCCTGCCCCCCGACATCCATACCACCCGGGCGTTTGCGCGCTGGTACGAAAAGCTCGCAGTGGCCGAGCGCGAGCGGCTGCTTTTCGATCGCGCCACGCTGCTGCGCGACGACGCGCCGCTGGCCGGGCAGGGAGCGTTTCCCGCATCCCTGGCCATGGGGCCGGAGCATTTCCGCCTGCGCTACCACTTCGACCCCGCCGCCGAGAACGACGGCGTCACCCTCGATTGCCCCCTGCATCTGGTCAACCGGCTCGATACCGGGCGACTGCAGTGGCTGGTTCCCGGGCTGCTCGAGGAGAAGGTCACCGCATTGATCGCCAGTCTGCCCAAGTCGAAACGCCGCTCGCTCGTGCCGGCGGCCGAGTATGCGCGGGCCGCCATCGAGTCCCTGGGGCCGGCCGGGGGCGCCTTGCTGGAACGCCTGGCCGCCGAGCTGTCGCGCATGTCGGGCATGACCGTCGCGCCGACCGATTTCAAGCTCGACAAGCTGCCTCGCTATCTGCATTTCCTCGTGCGGGTATTCGACGAGGAGGGCCGGGTCATCGGCCAGGGCCGCGACCCGGAAGTGCTCATCGAGCGCTTCAGCGAACGGGCCCGGCGCGAGTTCATGGACCGCCAGGCCGGTCAGTGGCAGCGCGACGACCTGGGGCCGGATGACTTCCCGGAACTGCCCGGGGAGATCACGACCCGCGGTGGTCACCGTGCATGGCCGGCACTCGTGGCGCAGGGCAGTCGCGCGGGCGTGCGTCTGTTCGACACCGAGGAAGACGCCCGCTCGGCGCATCACGAAGGCTTGCTGGTTCTGTTGCGGGCATCGCTGCGCGACAAGTGGAAGTACCTCAGGAAGAACCACGAGCTCTCGCGCGAGGCGCAGCTGGCGTGGACGCGCGTGGAAGACATCGCCACCTTGACCGAGGCGCTGCGCAACATGGCGCTGCGCGGTCTACTCGAGCAACCCTGGTCGGTCCGGGACGGGGCAGCCTTTGGTCGCCTTGCGGTCGCCGTTCGTCAGGAAATGCTGGGAAATTATCGCGATCTGGCGAAAATTGTTGATAAGTGCCTGCTAACGTGGCATGAATTGTCCATGTGGCTCGATAGCCTGGCCGGCGCCGTGCCGGCTGCGGTTGCGGACATGCGCAGCCAGCTCGAGGACCTGATGTACGCCGGTTTCCTCGACGATATCGAAGCGGACCGCCTGCGGCACTATCCGCGCTACCTGGAGGCGATGCGCCTGCGCCTCGAAGCACTGGAGCTCGATCCCGTGCGCGACCGGCAACGCATGGAAGAAGTGCAGCCCTGGTGGCAGCGCTACCTTTCACAGCTCGAGGCAGGCTGGTACACGCCCGAGCTGGATGCCTACCGCTGGTTGGTCGAAGAATACCGGGTTCAGGTTTTCGCCCAGAAACTGGGGACTGCATCGAAAGTTTCGCGCAAGAGACTGACCGAGACGCTTTCGTTGGTCGAGGGGAACTGAATCGGCGACGACATGTCAGAAATAATTTTGTCAAAAAGGACTTTTTTGGCGGGAATTTAGGAACTTTTTAACAGTCTCAACGTTTACAATTCATGCTGATATCATCAGTCTAACTGAGAGCCCCTAACCTCATGATTCTCGATCAAAAAGTCACCTCCCGGATTTTTAATTCCTTGGTCTTGACCCTGGCGCTTGTCGTGCTCCCGGCGCTGACGGTCGCCGAAGACGACGTGCAGCGCCATCCCGACTTGGGTTTTTTGCTCGGGCAGACGCTTCAGGGCAATTTCGAATTGAATTTGGGCGGTGTGACTACGGTTCCCGTTGTGGTCGGCGATGAGGGAGACGAAGAGGTCGTCCCCGTAGTGAACTACAACGTTGATGGTAACGACGGTCGCGGCACAATCGACCTGACCATTCACGGTGCCGTATTGTGTTTCGCGGGCAGTAGCGAGTCGCAGACTGCCCCGAGGTTGGATGTGCTCAATGTAAATGGCCACCCCGTAATCGATTTTCCGCTTTCATCGACGTTCACCTACCCGATCCAGTCGTCAGAGTTCGAGGTTGAGCCAGGATCCCAGACCTTTTGCTTTCGTGAGACCGAGGGCGATGAGGATTCTGATTTCGTGATGGTGGGCGATGGCTCCGAGTCGGGTGTGCTTTTCGTCTCCAGTTTTTCTGAAACTGACTATTCCACGCAATCGAGTCTGCAGGTCGAAATTGTGCCGCAGGCCGACCAGGTGAGAGTGAACGATGACCTCGTCTACACGGTCACGCTGACCAATTCCGGTTCGGAGACGCTTCAGAACGTATCTTTCCAGGAACTTTATCCTGCAAACCCGGATTTCTTCGATGCGCAATTGACGGGCGTCGGCAATGGATATGAGTGTATTGCCAGAGACTCGGATGGAAATCCGAGCTCGGAAGGTTCCTGCGGCTCCCTGGCACCTACGATCGATTCCAACTTTACCTACTTGAGAGCACAAGACCTGGTTGTCGAGCCGGGCGGGTCCGTCACGTTCGAGCTCGAACGTCGCGTCTGGGAAGCATCACAGCGGGGCGCTTACATCGACTTGTATGCAGCTGCGGTTGTCGCCGACGACACGTCGGTGATTCCGCCCAACGACGGCGCAAAGGCAACCGTTCAGGTGGTGGGTGAAGGTTCTTGGATCTATGTCGATTCCAAGCAATCCGATCTGGATGCCCAGGTAACTGATGAGTTCGAGGCAGGCGGAGAAGTCGTGATCAAGGCGCTCGACAGCGACCCCGACGATGGTTCCATCGACCCCATTGCGCTCGAGGGCCTGGAAATCGTCTTCGACGAGGCCTGTGAAGTCGTCAGCGAGTCTGAATGTGTTCCGTTGGGACTTCCCAATCCGCTCGCGATCGAGGACGAGACCGTTCGCACCGACGAAAACGGCGAGGCAGCATTCAACGTCATTTCAACGCGCGCAGCCACCTACCGGCTCAGCTTCAAGGTTGGAGATCCGACGCTGGAATCGGGTGAGACGGTCGTGTTCGAGAGCGGCGGTGAAGTCACAAGCGGCGAGATCGAGTTTACGCCGGGAGAACCCAGCGCGGAAGAATCCACCATCGAAGTCGAATCGGAGACGATGACGACCGATGATGAGAACACGGTGACGGTGCGCCTGTTCGATCGCTTCGGAAACGCCCTTGACAGCGGCGGGAATACGGTGACTCTGTCCATGGATCCCGATCTGGGGAGTCTGGAGGAGGTCAACGACATCGGTGATGGCACCTACA
>CAZSGS010000321.1:0-3547 GCA_964606365.1 uncultured Wenzhouxiangella sp.
TCAGCCGCTGGGCGACGAGCGCCAGGTCAACCAGTTCGACCAGGGCATCCAGGACTTGCCCGATGTCGCCGCGGCCGCCGACGGCAGCCACGTGGTGGTCTGGCAGAGCCTGCCGGAGGACTTCGAGGACCAGGGCGTCTATGCCCGGCGAATCGACGCCAGCGGCGACTTTTACGGTCAAGAGATTCGCGTCAGCCAGGAGCGCGAAGCCTTTCAGGATTTCCCGGCCGTCGATACGCTGCCCGAAGGCGGGTTCTTCGCGGTCTGGGAGTCGATCGGCCAGGACGAATCGGGATTCGGGATCTTCGGTCGCCGCTTTGCCGGACCGACAGCGGCAACCCTGGCGCCGGATACCGGAGACCGCCAGATCACGTCCGTGGCGTCGGCTTTTCCCGAACCCCTGGCCGTGCGCCTTCGCGACCAGTGGGGCGTGGGCGTGCCCGAGCGGACGGTCCGGTTCACCAGCCCGGCAACGGGGCCGGGGGCCGTGTTCGGCAACGGCGAGGCGACACAGACGGTGACAACCGACGCCGAAGGCCGGGCCGTGGTTTCGGCCCGCGCCAACAGCGCGGCCGGCAGTCACGGGGTGAGCGTGGCGCTCGTCGGCAGCGCGGTGACGACGAGCTTCAAGCTGGAGAATGCCGGCCCGGCGTCGCCCGTGGCCGTTCCCGTCGGCGGCTGGCCCGCCTGGCTGCTGCTGGTTCCTGGCCTGATCGCGACCGCCCGGCTGCGCCGGAACTGAGCAATCTTTCGATCTACGTACCTCGCCGACCAATCGATTCGAGCCGTTCGAGCCAGCGTTGCCGGGGGCGATCGTTCTCGCCCGCCACCCCGCCCACGAAGCAGCGGCGCACCGGCCGGATGCCGCAGAATTGCAGGATATTGCGCTTGAAGTTGCGGTAACCGTGCGCACTGAAGAACCAGCGATAGACCGGGCCGGGCATGCCCATGGTGATCACGACCCGCGCCGACTTGCCCTTGAGCAGGCGCTCGCCGATGCCTTCGCGCGCCTCCGCGGCGAAGGCGAAGCCGGGCCGCAGCACCTGCTCCAGAAAGGCCTTGACGCGCGCCGGCAGCGTGCCCAGCCAAAGCGGAAAGAAGAACACGAGGTGATCGGCCTCGGCGATCTTCGCTTGGGCCGGACGCAGGCACTCGGGCACCTTTCCCTCGGTCCAGTCCTTTTCGGAGGCGAGCATCGGGTAGTCGAGCCCGGCCAGGACGACTTCCTCGACGACATGGCCCGCGGCCTCGGCGCCCTTGCGGTAGGCGGCGGCGAGCGCGTGCCCGAAATGCCCGCCAGCCGGGTCGGGATGGCCCTGGATGATCAGGATGCGCCGGCTCACCGCGGCGTCCCGTGCAGCAGTTCGAGCGGGCCGGGCAACCCGCCCTTGCCGGTGAGCTGCCGCGCCACGGCCCGGCGGAACGGCGTGATCCGATTGGCCGTGCGCAGCACGGCGCGTCGCAGCAGCCGGGTCGGCAATCGGTCGTCGGTGTAGAGGCCCACGATGGTGTTGGTCGCGAGATACAGCGGCAGGCTCGCGATCCTGTGCCGCCGCTGGTAGGCGCCCAGCACGGCCCGGTCGGAGATCGCCCGCCCGCCTTCGCGCGCCTTGCGTATCTCGCCGGAAAGGAAGTCGATACCCGTCAGGCCCAGGTTGAAGCCGTGCGCCGTGACCGGGTGCATGCCCACGGCGGCGTCACCCACGGCGGCCAGGCGTGGCGCCACCAGTCGGTCGGGCCACACGCCCACCAGGGGATAGAGATGGCGCTGGCCGTCGAGCTGCATCGCGCCCAGTCGTTGGCGGTACATCCCGGTCACCTCACGATTGAATTCGGCCTCGGCCAGTTCGGACAAGCGCCGGGCCTGCTCGTGCGGCAGGGTGACCACCGCCGAGGCGCAACGACCGTTGAGCGGCAGAAGCGCCAGGGTGCGGTCGTAACCAAACCATTCCCAGGCGACGTGCTCGTGATCGCGTTCGAGCGTCACGGGCGCCAGCAACATGCTGCGGCCGAAATCGCGCATGCGCGCGCCGATCCCGGCGGCCCGGCGCAGGCCCGAAAAGCGCGAGTCGGCGGCAATGGCCAGATCCGCCTCCACCTCCCGGCCGTCGGACAGCGACAGGCGACGGCCGGTCGCGGTCAGCTGCGTGCCCTCGACCCGCACGCCGGCCTCGAGCTCGACGCCGTCCTGCTCGGCCACGGCTTCCCACGCGGCCTTTCGGATGCGGTGGTTGGCGACCAGGGTGCCCAGACGCTCGCTGCCGCCGTCGCTGTGGCTGATGCGCATCGGGCGCGCGGATTCACCGTCGTAGACGGCGGCATCGCGCAGGTCGCTGAGGACGTCCGGGTCAAGTCGCTGCCAGATGCCGAGTCGTTCGAGGATGGCCCGGGAAGCGTGCGTCAGCGCAATCTCGCGCCCGTCCTCTGGCGGCTCGGTCAGGGACTCGCCCGGGCTGGCGTCGAACAATCGGATCGCAAGACCCATGCCGTCGAGGGCACGGGCGAGGCACAGACCGGCCGGCCCGGCACCCACGATGGCCACGTCGATTTTCATGTCACTCTGGCTCCGGTTGACGTTGACTGGAAACTTAGCATGCCGGCTCGAGCCCGTAATTGACATTGATCAGCCCGGCGTCGGCGAACCATCGCCACCATCGGCAGCTTGAAGCGGGTACCATATTGCGCTCGTAACCGATGCATCGCGGAGACAAGCCCATGGTCGCCAAGCGCAAGGAAGGTGAAGGCAAGCCGGCCTGCCAGCAGGACGAGTACGAAGTCCGCTGGGAAGACCTGCCGCTGTCGTGCCCGACGCCGGAGATGAAGGTCTGGAACGCGCATCCGCGGGTCTATGTACCGGTTCACCGCTCCGGGCGGGAGATGTGCGAATACTGCGGCGCGGTGTTCGTGCTGCACGATCCCGATCCCGACCAGCCCATGCCGATGTTCGACAACACCGAAATCGAGGACGCCTTCCGCCGCGCCCAGCAGCGCGTGCGCGACGAGCGCGGTCAGTCGGACTGAATTTCCGCTCGACCGGGATCACCCGGTCACCCGCTTCTTTCCGGCTGAATCCGTGCTTGCGGGCCTATTGCGGCAGCCAACGACTACTGGCGCGACTGAAGCATTTCCTCGAGCACTTCGCGGAGCACGACCGCCTGGTTGTGCTCGGTATCCTTCGCGCCGTACAAAAGCGTCAGCGGGCCTGAACGCGCCATATCCGCCAGCGCTTCCAGCCGGCCTTGCTTGTGCTCGTCCAGCAATTCCTTGCGGTACTTCTGCCTGAAGGCCGCCCAGCGCTTCGGGTCGTGACCAAACCACTGGCGCAATTCACCCGAGGGCGCAAGATCCTTGTACCAGCCGTCCAGTGCGGCCTCGTCCCTGGAAACACCCCTCGGCCAGACGCCGTCGACCAGCACGCGCGTGCCCTCAGCCTTCCCGGCTGGCGCGTAAATGCGTCGGATCCGGATCGAAAAATTCGAGTTCATCGCTCGGCGGCAAAGGCAAACAGCAGGTCGGCGTAGAGCTTCTCGACCTGCGCCAGGCCGGC
>CAZSGS010000322.1:0-3538 GCA_964606365.1 uncultured Wenzhouxiangella sp.
CCGTCGTCGAACTCGGCACTCCGCAGCGTAGCATCATCACCACCTGCGCCTATTGCGGCGTCGGCTGCTCGCTGAAGGCCGAGTTGCAGGGCGACACCCTGGTGCGCATGGTTCCGGATGCGGACGGCGGCGCCAATCACGGGCATGCCTGCGTCAAGGGCCGCTTCGCCTGGGGCTATGCGACCCACGGTGACCGCATCACCAAGCCGATGATCCGCGACTCCATCCGCGATCCCTGGCGCGAGGTGAGCTGGGACGATGCCATCGGTCATGCCGCCGCCGAGCTGCGCCGCCTTCAGCGCGACTCCGGCGCAGAGTCCGTCGGCGGCATCACCTCGTCGCGTTGCACCAACGAGGAGACCTATCTGGTCCAGAAGCTGGTGCGCGCCGCGTTCGGCGTGAACAATGTCGATACTTGCGCCCGCGTCTGCCATTCGCCGACCGGCTACGGGCTGAAACAGACCCTCGGCGAATCAGCCGGCACCCAGGATTTTGACTCAGTGCTCGAGGCTGACGTCGTGTTGCTGATCGGTGCCAACCCCACCGATGGCCACCCGGTGTTTGCCTCCAGGCTCAAGCGTCGCCTGCGCGAGGGCGCCAAGCTCATCGTTGCGGACCCCCGCGCCATTGATCTGGTGGACACCCCTTATGTCCGCGCGGCCTATCACCTGCCGCTGCGGCCAGGGACCAACGTGGCGCTGGTGAATGCGCTGGCCCATGTGGCCGTAATCGAAGGGTTGATCGACGAGGACTTCGTGGTCGCTCGCTGCGAGGGGGACTCCTTCACCAAGTGGCGCGACTTCATCGCCGATCCCCGCCATGCGCCGGAGGCCGTCGCGGAGATCACCGGCGTAACCGCCGCGGACCTGCGCGGGGCCGCCAGACTCTTCGCCTCGGCCCGCAATGCGGCAATCTACTACGGCCTCGGCGTTACCGAGCACAGCCAGGGCTCAACCATGGTCATGGGCATCGCCAATCTCGCCATGGCGACCGGCAACATCGGCCGCCCTGGTGTCGGCGTCAATCCGCTGCGCGGGCAGAACAACGTGCAGGGCGCCTGCGACATGGGCTCCTTCCCGCACGAGCTGCCAGGCTACCGGCATGTCTCGGACGCTATCGCGCGCGCGGCCTTCGAAACCGCCTGGGGCGTGTCCATTTCGCCGGAGCCGGGGTTGCGCATCCCGAACATGCTCGACGCCGCCGTCGCCGGCGGCTTCAAGGGGCTCTATGTGCAGGGCGAGGACATCGCGCAGTCCGATCCGAACACCCACCATGTCACCGCGGCGCTCGAGTCGCTGGAATGCCTGATCGTGCAGGACATCTTCCTAAACGAGACGGCCAAGTACGCGCATGTTTTTCTGCCAGGGTCCAGCTTCCTAGAGAAGGACGGCACCTTCACCAATGCCGAGCGGCGTATTTCCCGAGTGCGCAAGGTCGTCGAGCCGCTGGCGGGATACGCCGACTGGGAGGTGACCCAGCTGCTGGCGAACGCCCTGGGCTATCCGATGGACTACGGCCACCCCGCTGAGATCATGGACGAGATCGCCCGCCTAACGCCGACTTTCGCCGGCGTGTCGTTCGATAAGCTCGATCGCCTCGGCAGCCTACAGTGGCCCTGCAACGATGCGCAGCCAGAAGGCACGCCGACGATGCATGTCGATGCATTCGTCCGCGGTCAGGGACGCTTCCTGCTGACCGAGTATTTGGCCACAGACGAACGCAGCACGCGCCGTTTCCCGCTGCTGCTCACCACGGGGCGTATCCTCAGTCAGTACAACGTCGGCGCGCAGACGCGGCGCACCGCCAACATCCGCTGGCACGAGGAAGACCGCCTGGAGATCCACCCCGCGGACGCCGAGGACCGCGGCATCAGCGACGGCGACGCGGTGAGTATCGAGAGCCGCGCTGGCGTAACGGTGCTGCGTGCGGCGGTGAGCGAGCGAATGCAGCCCGGTGTCGTCTATACCACGTTCCACTGGCCTGCCTCCGGTGCCAATGTCGTGACTACCGAGAACTCGGACTGGGCCACCAACTGCCCCGAGTACAAGGTCACCGCGGTGCAGGTGGCCCGAGTCGAGAGTCCCTCGACTTGGCAGCGGGACTATGCGCGCTTCGATGCCGAACAGACCGCGCTGCTCGTCGGGGAGCCCGCCGGTGCGGCCGGCTGATCTCGATGCGACGGCCCGGATTGCGCTGCCGCCCGGCGTGGTGCGCGTCGCGGCCGTTCGTGGCGACCGGACCGGCAGCGAGCCGTTCGGCGAGACCGTCCCCGAGGAGATGCCGGTGGCGCTTGTCATCAACCACCTGCCGTATGCGGTGATGCTGGCGACGCCGGCGGACGTCCAAGATTTTGCCCTCGGTTTCCTGCTGACCGAGGGACTGCTCGCCCATGCCAGTGAGATGCACGCCTTGGAGCCGACCCGCTCCGAGCAGGGCATCACGTTGCACTTGCGCGTGGCCGGTCCCGCCTTCGCGGCGCTGAAGGAGCGTCGGCGCAATCTCGCCGGACGCACGGGCTGCGGGCTCTGCGGCATCGAAGACCTGGCGCAGGTGCAGCGGGTGCTGCCGCGCGTTGGTGCCGCACCACCGGTCGCCGCCGGCGCGCTGCGCCGCGCCGCCGAGGAGCTGCAGCAACGCCAACCGTTTCACGCCGCCACCGGCGGTGTCCATGCCGCGGCCTGGTCGGATGCCGAAGGGCGCATCCTCTGCGCGCGCGAGGACATCGGCCGGCACAACGCGCTGGACAAGCTGGTTGGCGCCCTGGTGCGGCGGCAGACAGACTTCGCCGAGGGCTTTGCGCTGATCACTAGCCGCGCCAGCTTCGAGATGGTGCAGAAATCGGCCACGGTGGGCATCCGTCTGCTCGCGGCCATTTCCGCGCCGACAGGGATGGCGATTCGTGCCGCCGAGCGCAGCGGCGTGACACTGGCGGCCTTTGTGCGCAGCGATCGATACACCCTTTATAGCTATCCGCAGCGCGTCCTGCCGGAGGGCGCAGGAGAACCGAGCGATGGACCCCATGCGGCTGATTGAAATGGCCAACCAGATCGCTGCGTTCTATGCCAGCGAGCCCGATCCCGTCACCGCCAGCGCTGGCGTTGCCGATCACATTCAACGCTTCTGGGAACCGCGCATGCGCCGAGTCCTGCTGGAGCAGGCGAGTATGGGCAACGAGACCATCGCCCCGTTGGTCGGCCGTGCTCTGCGCGAGCACAGGCAGCGGCTCGGTTGAAGGCGGCCCTATGCTCCGATAAGCGTCTCGATGCGCACGCCCGCGTCGAGGACGCGCCCTGTGGTGATGGGCCGGCGCGGATGCGGCTCGCGGTTGTCCCTGGCTTCGAGGGTGATGCGCGTCCGCTGATCATGGGCATTCTCAACGTCACGCCGGACAGCTTCTCCGACGGCGGGCGTTATGCCGACATGGCGCGCGCGCTGGGGCGGGCGTCGGAGATGCTGCGCGAGGGCGCCGATATCATCGACATCGGGGGCGAATCGACTCGCCCGGGGGCCGTGCCCGTGCCGGCCGCGGAGCAGTGCC
>CAZSGS010000323.1:0-3530 GCA_964606365.1 uncultured Wenzhouxiangella sp.
TCAACATCCTGACCATGATGGGCCTGATGCTGGCCATCGGTATGCTGGTCGACAACGCCGTCGTGGTCACCGAGAGCATCTACCGCTGCCGCCAGCGCTTTCCCGACCAGCCCGGCCGGGCCACCCTGGTGGGTGTGCGGGAAGTCGCCATGGCGGTAACCGCCGGCACGCTGACGACCGTCATTGTCTTTTTGCCCAACATCTTCGGCGCGCAGAACGAGATCACATCCTTCCTGTCCTTTGTCGCCTACGCCATCACGATCGCGCTGATCGCATCATTGCTGATCGCCCAGACCATCATTCCGCTGCTCACGCTCAGGGTGCCGGCGCCGCCACCGCCGAAGGCCGGCGGCTGGCTCAATCGCCTCACCGACGCCTATGCCCGCGTGCTCGACTTCAGCCTGCGGCGCCGGTGGATCACGGCGCTGGCGGTCGTGGCACTGCTCGCCAGCGCGGTCGTGCCGATGGGACAGGTCAAGACCAACATGTTCCAGCAGGCCGAGGGCGACCGCCTGATGCTGCACTACAACGTCGAGGGCAGCTATTCGCTCGAACGGGTGCGCCGCGACGTCGACCGTATCGAGAACTACCTGCGCGAGAACCAGGGCCGCCTGGGCTTCGAATCGCTCTACAGCTACTACGCCGAGGACCGGGCCGAGACCACGCTGATTCTCGATCCCGACCGGGAAATGTCCAACGAGCGGATTCGCGAGCTGGTGCGCGCGGAACTGCCGGCCATCGCCCTGGGCAGGCCCGGCTTCGAGCAACAGGGCGGCGGAGGCGGAGGCGACAACGATTCGATCAGCCTCAGTCTGCACGGAGAATCGAGCGAGCGCCTGTTCGAATTGTCCGAGGAGGTCGCACGCGTGCTTTCCAGCGTGGACGGCCTGGTCGACGTGCGGTCGGATGCGTCATCCGGCGCGGAGGAAGTCCAGGTCCGCGTCGACCGCCAGCGCGCCATCCGCCACGACCTCTCGAGCGAGCAGGTCGCCCAGGCGATCGCCGTGGCGATGCGCGGCGAACGGCTCAACGAGTTCCGCGGCCCCGAGGGCGAGCTGACCATGCGCCTGGCCTTCCACGGCGGCGACCGGCAGAGCGCGGCGCAACTGGCCAACCTGCCGCTGGTCAACGACCGCGGCGAGCGGATTCGCCTGGCGACGGTGGCCGAGTTCGAGACGGTGAGCGGTCCGACCAGCGTCTTTCGCCTCGATCGGCGCACGAGCCTGAACGTGAACATGGACCTGGAGGATCTGTCGATGGGCGAGGCACGCGAGGCGATCAGCAAGACGATGGCGCAGGTCGCGCTGCCGCCGGGTTACGGCTGGAGCTTCGGCCAGGCCTTCCAGCGCGAAGACGATGCCATGACCCAGATGGCCTTCAACATGCTGCTGGCCGTCGCACTCATCTTCATAGTCATGGCCGCGCTGTTCGAGTCGACCCTGTTTCCCGCCTCGATCATCACCTCGATCGTGTTCTCGTTCATCGGCGTGTTCTGGTTCTTCTTCGTGACGGGCACCGAGATGTCGCTGATGGCGATGATCGGCATGCTGGTATTGATGGGCATCGTGGTCAACAACGGCATCGTGCTCATCGACCACGTCAACAACCTCAGGCGCCGCGGCATGGCGCGCGACGAGGCCGTGATACAGGCCGGCCGCGACCGACTGAGACCGATCCTGATGACCGCCGCGACCACCATCCTGGCGATGATTCCCCTGGCGCTCGGCCAGACCCGCATCGGCGGCGACGGCCCGCCGTACTTCCCCATGGCGCGGGCCGTGATCGGCGGTCTGGGTTTTTCGACCGTGATCAGCCTCGTCGTCGTGCCCTTCGTTTATGTATTGCTGGATCGCCTGCGGGCGTGGACCCGACAGGTTCGACTCCGCGCCTCGCGATCCTCGAGGGCCGCCTGAGCACGGGGGGATCGATGGTTCGCCCGGTCTCAGATCCTGTTCCGGCCGGACGCCGATTCGTCCTTCGATTCCGGCCGTCGGAAAAGGTGGCAATCGATCGTGGAGTAAACCTGTGCTACATTGTCTTACGGTTGAATCGAGAAACTAGGTATGTCCACATCCCTGACGATCCGGCTTGACGAAGAACTGGATGCTGAACTGACGCGGCTGGCAGCGGCCACGCATCGCAGCAAGAGCGAGCTGGTGCGAGAGATGCTGCGGCGCGCAGCGGTCGTGGCCACCTTCGACCTGGCTCGCCGCCAGATCCAGCCGTTGGCCGAGCGCGCTGGCTACCTGGCGGATGAGGATGTCTTTCAGAAGCTCACGTGAAGCTGTTGCCAGACAGCAACATCTGGGTCAGCGGTTTTGCCACGCGCGGCCTGTGCGCCGACCTGTTGCGGCTGGCCCTGAGCCTGCATGGCGTGGATGATTCCGAATTGCTGACCTGCGCCACGGTTCGGTCCGAAACCATGCGAATCCTGCGCGAGAAGTTTGGCGCCTTGGAAGACGATCTGGCGTTGGCTTCCTCGGTAATGGCGGCGGCTCGCGAGATCGAGGAAATCGAATGGACGCCGCCGCCAGGGTTTCCCGACCCGGACGACGGTCCCATCCTTGGCGCGGCGATTGCCGCCGAGGCCGGCGTGCTGGTAACCGGTGATCGCAAGCTGCTCGAACTGCACCAGGTCAGCGGTGTGCTGATCCTGCCGCCACGCCCGGTGTTCGAGCGGCTGCGCGGGCTTTCCTGAAGCTACGGCCCGGTTGTCTATCCGCGGTGCGAGCCAAGCAGTCATATCGGACTGGCCAGCCCGGTTATCGGCCGTGCATCGACACCAAAGTCACCGCTTGAACTGCTCGAGCTCCTGTTCGAGCTCGGTGTCGCGATTGCGTGTTACCGGAATGCTGCGCCGAGCGAGTTCAGCCATGAAACTCTGTCGATTCATGCCCGACAGGCGCGCTGCCTTGCCGAGCGAGATTTCACTCTGCTGAAACAGGCGCACGGCCAGCGCCAGGCCAATTTCGTCGCGCATCGATGCGTCTTCGAAGGGCACAGCAAAAAGAAGCGGCCGACCATCTTTGGTGATGACCGATATTTTTCCTGATTCGGCGTCCCGGATCAGTTCGCCGGCTCGCTCTCGCAATTCGCGGACGGAAAAGGTACCCATTGCGCCTCCATTTGCCCCGGCCATTGTACAGAATCCCGGTCAGCAGACGCTTGACTCGGGGCAGCAACGTAGGTGAAGTTCTTGACTACCGTTAGCTACGGTAAGGTGATACTGAAATGCCGTGCCGCCTGACCGGGCGAGATGCCGGTCGGAACTGAATGTCCACCGTCTCAGCCCGAATGGCGCGCACCTTGCTCAACGCCGTCCAGAAATTGAACGACATTTACTTTGGCCGGTACTGTTGTCTTGCGAGGAGAGGTTGCCGGCTGCTTCAAAAAGGATGTTACCGAAGGGCTTGAATGAGGCTCCGGCTGGATGCCGGGGAATACGTTCGGTGACCAGGGGCTTGACCTGGTACGCGCTGCCGCTTCAATGAGGCCCCGGCTGGATGCCGGGGAATACAAGAGGGAATACC